>DAOOIV010000064.1 GCA_035384605.1 Phycisphaerae bacterium | reverse complement strand
ATAATGGTGATTATTTCCCCGGATGGCGCCCAAGCCCAGCCGCGAGTGTCGCAGGCCAGTTCGAGCACCTCGGCCGCCAGCCCCGGCCCCACCGTGTCGGTTGCCTCGGCCAACCGTTCGCGATTTGCATCCGCGTAGCCCGCTCGAGCATCCTGGAACTGAAACTGCAGCAAGTCGAAAAGCTCACTGCTCCAGGGTGTTGAGTAAAGCTTGTCCAGCGTGGCCAGTTCCTCCCACGTTGCCCGGCGGGCAATCCGCCGAAGCGGTTGGGTCGGCGATATCAAGATCCTGTCAGCCTCCGCCTCAAAGACCAGCCCCAGCGGGCGAAGCATCTCGGCTAGCGATTCCTTCAGCGAGCGATGCTCGATCGTCGCCGACATCAACGTCTTGGAACCGTAAGGGAGTAGATCCAGGGTCCCCGTTTCCATCTCGATCGAGACTTCGGCGGATTGAGCCAGAGACTGCAGGACCTCCAAGATCGGCGCATCGGCCACGTTCAGGTCTACCGGCCGATCCAATGCTTGAATGACCCGGATGGCCGCCTCATCGTCGGCCGGCTGGCTGGTGGGCTGCGAGACGGTCCCGGCGACAATAACCCTCATGGTCGGGCCGTTGACCGGCGCGGCGGCTTCCAGAACCGGAAGACCTGAAACAAGAAGCAGGAGGGGCGAGAAGGTATGCGCAATGAGGCAGTGGAAATGTGTCTTTGGCGGCATCGTGTCTTCCTGTCAGCAAAACGGGTTTAACCTCGGCCAGTGGGTAAGTAGCAGCCGTAGCCGTTACATAGGGGGCAAATCGGCTGCAATGTCGTAATCTGTATTCAGTGGACCGACTTCAGGCAAGGCCGCAGGACCACCGGCCAGCCACCAGGGCTTCTCGTCTTGGATGGCGTCTTCCAGCCAAATCGCTTCGGCCAGGCGCTGCGAACGGGTGAAGTTGACCTCGATTTTCCCCTGAGCTGCCGGAGCGGGCGGTTCCGGCCGGTGAACCACCACCGACAGATTTCCGAATGCCGGCGCACCGCCGTTCTCGGTACCCGGCGCGGGCTTGGTCGGCGGCCTATGCAGAATCACCACCAGAGCAACGGATGCGGCGGCCGCTAGAGGCAGCCCGACGGCCAGCCAGCGGGAAAGCCGGATGATCTGCGGCCGGGCTTTGTACGGGCCGATCCTTGCCACCTCCCGGGTTACGTCGGCGTGAAACGTTGTCCAGTTGACTCGAGGCACATCGGCACGGCGCCGCTTCAGCAGGCTGTCCAGGCGAGTCATAGCCGCCAGGGCCCGACCCAGCTCCGGCTCGTCCTGAATCCGCCGGCGCAGAGTCTCCGCTTCCGCCGGAGACAGATCATTGTCCAACAGCCGACTCAGCAGGAATTCATCATGTTCGCTGATCTGCGGCATTATCATGCTCCTCAGTCGGCAATCATGTCCCCCAGTCGGTCCCGCAACTTCTTACGCGCCTGGAATACGTTCCATTTCACCGTTTCCACGCTGCATTCCAACAATTCGGCGATATCCTTTTGCGCCCAGCCCTCGATGGTAAACAGGATCAGGGCCATGCGCTGCTTTTCGGGCAACGCTTCCAAGGCGGCATCGAGCGCCTGTTGCAACTCGTGACCCTCGGCCTCGCGATCGGGCGTCATCGAGGTAACCGCCGACGCGCCGCGGGTGTCCGCCGCATCCTCGGTACCCCGTTCCTCGTCCAGCGCCACCGTGGTCCGCCGCCGCGATCGACGCGCGTTCAGGGCCAGGTTGGTCACCGCACGCAGCAGCCACGGCCCAAAGCGGGCCGGATCTTTCAATCGATCTAGTGCGCGATAGGCTCGTAAAAAAGCCTCCTGGGCCGTCTCAGCCGCATCTTCACTGTTGCCCAGCAACCGATACGCGGTCGAGACCGCCACCCGTTGGTACGCAGACACCAGCCGTCCGAAAGCGTCAGGGTCCCCAGACAGCGCCGCCCGCACCCACGCAGCATCACGCGTCCCGGTGTCGTCCGTGAAGAGCGGCCGGTCTGGTTGCGTCATAGATATAGACACCGTTGCTCGAAAACGGTTGGATGCGGGAGAATTAACGCGGGTGAACGAGTCTATCGGGCTTGGTACTACCCTGTCAACGCCCGTAAGTCCATAATATCGGGCTGAAGCGGGTGGATGCGACACCGATCGGTGAAAAGGCTTTAGGTGCTTGTCAATGAAAGAGTTAGAGACAGTCTCGCAGGTCCGCGAATACCTTGCTCCCCATCGCAAGGCCGGCAGGCGGATCGGCTTTGTGCCAACGATGGGGGCTCTCCACGAGGGCCATCTGTCCTTGGTGCGGGCTGCCCGTAACGATTGCGATCTGGTAATGGTCTCGATCTTCGTGAATCCGACCCAGTTTGGCCCCGGAGAGGACTATGACAAGTATCCTCGTATGCTCGACGCGGACTTGGTCGCCTGCCGGGCCGCTGGCGTCGACGCCGTCTTCTGCCCGCAGGTATCAGAGGTCTATCCGGCCGGTTCCGCAACCATGGTGACGGTTAAGCGTCTAACCGAGGGCCTATGTGGTGCGCATCGCCCTGGGCATTTCGATGGCGTGACCACCGTCGTGGCCAAGTTATTCAATATCGTCCAGCCCGACGTGGCGTATTTTGGACAGAAGGACGCCCAGCAGGCCATTGTTCTGCGGCGGATGGTCAAAGACCTTCTCTGGCCTATTGAGATGGTCGTGTGCCCGACTGTTCGAGAGCCCGACGGTCTGGCGATGTCGAGCCGAAACGCCTATCTCAGCCCTGCTGAGCGTCGACAGGCTTTGAGCCTCTCGGCAGCCCTTTTCCGGGCCCGCCAGGAGATTCTGGCGGGACAGAAGGATGTGGCCGCTCTCGTCGCCGGCATGCGGCAATACATCGAGTCCGCCGGCCCGTGCAGCATTGATTACATAGAGATTGTCGACGCAGAAGAGTTGACTCCGCTGACCGCCGCGCGCGGGAGATGCCTGTTGGCTCTGGCCGTGCGGATCGGCGGGACGCGGTTGATCGACAATGTCGTTGTGGACGCTGGCTGAGCGGACCGTTAAGATGCCTTGATCCGACGGCCAAGCGGCGCTGCACGCCACTGGCCGCCATGAAATCAACAGCGAGAACCCCTGAATATGTGGCCTACGCTCTTCAAGATCCCCATCATCATGGTGCCGATTCGCAGCTATGGTTTCATGCTCATGGTCGGGTTCCTTGGCGGTACCTGGTGGGCGGCAAGGCGGGCGGCAAGGGTCAAGTGCGACCCCGATATGGTGGTCAACCTCGGATTCATCGCTTTGGTGGCCAGCGTGGTCGGGTCGCGACTGTTCTATGTGATTCACTACTGGGACGAGCACTTCGCGGGTCGGGGTTTGTGGGCCGTCGTGGACATCACCGCCGGCGGCCTCGAGTTCTATGGCGGCTTCGTCGGAGCCCTGATTGCTCTTCTCGTCTACATGAAGATCCGCAGAGTATCCATCCGTCTGTACCTCGACATTGTGACGCCGTCTTTGATGTTCGGCATGGCCATGGCCAGGATCGGGTGTTTCCTGAACGGGTGCTGTTGGGGCGGCCCCTGCCCCGAGCACCTGCCGTGGGCGGTGAGGTTCCCATATGCCAGTCCGGCACTGTACAGGCAGTGGGAGGAACGCCAAGTGACATTGCCCGCCGAACTGATCACCATCAATTCCGCCGGTATTCCCTCACCACTCAACCGTGATCTGCTCAATTTGACCCCTGAGGAGTTGGAGGGGCCGCGCGTTAGGCTTGAACAGGCCGAGTCGGCTCTTAACGAGGCCCAGACTGCGGGAGCCGATGAGCAGACCCTGACCAGGCTGCGCAAGAAAAAAGAAACGCGGGCGAAGGAAAAACAACGAGCGGACAACAACGTGGCAAGTCTGCAAACCCAGTTGAAAAGATATCACCTGACGGCATCGGAATTCGCCGACTTGGCCCGACAGTACGGCAGGACGACGCCTCTCCACCCCGTGCAGCTTTATGCCTCCATCAATGGGCTGCTCCTGGCCGTTTTGCTGAATGAGATCTTCTATCGCCGCAAACGCCACGGCGTCGTTTTTGCCGTTCTCCTGATGCTCTATCCTGCCGCCCGGATCATGGAAGAGATGATCCGCATTGACAATCCGCACGATACCGCCGGCCTGACCATCTCCCAGTTCGTCAGCGTCCTGCTGTTTCTGCTCGGCGTCGGCCTGTATTACGCTCTTAAAAGAATGCCTGAACGTTCGCCTTTGGCCGTCCCCTTCATTCCTCCCACGGAGCTCCCCCCCAAGAAGAAGCGTCGGGGTTAGAACCTTACGGCCAGACGTGTGTGCAGATTGGGCGCGTGTTTCTGGAACGTAGTGTGCTTCGGTTCCGGCTCGCAAAAAGCCGGTTCGCCTTAAGTGAGCCGGTTATCTCAGTGAGCAACGCCTCGCGCCTTCATCGCGCAGACGATCAGGTCCACCACCTGCGACGTGGTGAACCGGTCCACGCGGATTTGCAGATCAAACCGCGTCGCGGTCTGCGGGTCGATGTGGAAGTGGTTTTCAACGAATTCCCGTCGTTCCCGCTCGATGCGTTCGATCTCCCGCCGAGCCTGTTCGCGACTGACGTTGCTGAACCGGACGAAGTTGTCGATGCACCGTTCCATCGGGGCCACGATCTTGACCCGCAAGCCCTTGTCCTGAGGCAGAATCAGGTCGACCGACCGACCGATGTAGATGGCCGGACCCTGCCGCGCCAGCCACAAGACCACCTGCGTCAGACGATGAAAGTAGTCGTTCTTGCGGAATTCCTGCTGGACCAGCGTCCGAAACACGTTTTCGAACCAGTTCAGGTCGCGCTCGTCCATCGAACGGTAGAGAGATTCACGAACATCGTCGTCGCGAGCCATGAGGGTGAGAATCTCGCGGTCGAATACCGGCCAGCCAAGCCGCTCGGACAGCGCCTGAGCAACCTCTCTGCCGCCGGCGCCGCATATGTTGGCGATGGTGACGAAGGGGGCAAATTCCTGACGCTGGGTGACAAACACCTCCGGACGTTGCATCCGCCCAAGCTCCCAGTTCCGCATCTGTTTCTCGATAATCCTTGAGAGGCCCGGCAGTTCTGACATCGGTCTGGTCAGCATGGTTGCACCTCTTCTGGACATTCGCCCGGTCGTGTCCCGGACGTCAGACAACGGACGAGATGGTCTCTCTTCAAGGTACGTCGTTGCCGCACAGGATGCAAGACCCCTGGCAGGCAAGGTCCCAGTGTTTCATCAGATCGAGCTGTCCGCTCGCCTGTGGTCCGCGTATACTGCGCAGGTCGCGACCAATCCGCGGAGTATCGGACCTGTGGAAGGCCGCCGCGCGTATCTGGACGGTTGCAACTGCCAGGAGGCCTCCGGCGTGATCGAGGCCAGGGAATTCGAGCAGCTTCCGACCCGCCCCATTCGGTGGCGATATCTACTGGCCCGGCCGTGTCAGCAGTCGCCCCAGGATCGCTGGCCGCTATTGCTGTTTCTTCACGGGGCCGGCGAACGAGGCGAAGACCTGGCCATGGTGAAGCGCCACGGACCGCTCAAGGTTCTGGAGCAGGGCATGGATCTACCGTTCGTCATCGCCGCCCCCCAGTGCCCGCCCGGCAAGTGGTGGAATAACCACATGCTCATCGAGTTCCTCGACCACCTGCTGGCGACGAACCAGATCGATCCAG
Organism: Phycisphaerae bacterium; assembly: GCA_035384605.1. Taxonomy (NCBI): domain Bacteria; kingdom Pseudomonadati; phylum Planctomycetota; class Phycisphaerae; species Phycisphaerae bacterium. The sequence goes on along the minus strand of DAOOIV010000064.1, from coordinate 25,496 downwards.
ATCGCGTGTACCTGACGGGGCTGAGCATGGGCGGTTTCGGGACCTGGAACCTGGCCACCGAGTTTCCGGAACGCTTTGCGGCCATCGCTCCGGTCTGTGGTGGGGGATACTGGTTCCTCGCGGACCAGCTCAGGGACGTTCCGGTATGGGCCTTTCACGGGGCCAGGGATGACGTGATCCCGCTGGAAGAATCGGAGCGAATGATTCGGGCGATTCAGGCCGCCGGGGGCGATGCCCGGCTTACGGTTTACCCGGAGGCCGGGCACGATGCATGGACGCAAACGTACTCCAACCCCGAACTCTACCAGTGGTTCCTCAGCCACCGGCGAACATGAGATGGGAAATAGAGGTGTGTCGCATGAACCCGACGTTTGGTCTCAACTCAACGTGGGCACAAGCAGAGCTGTGATGAATATCAAGGCGGCGACGACGCCCAGCCAGATGCCCTCTATCCCTCTGGGGTGTCGAGCAACTGCCTCAAACGAGGAGCCAGTGCCGGCGGCAGGCGATCCAGCCAATCGCGGTCCAGCAGTCCCACCTCGATCAAATCCCGCAGGTGAGTCCGGTCTTTGTCGCGGAAGGAGGTGAGTTTCATTCGCACGAGTGCGTCGAGCGTGAGCATGCGGAAGTCTGCGGCCTGCTCCGACTCGGTCACGTCAGGGGCGGGCAATGGGTATTCGGGCCGTACTTTCTCCCCGGCGAACACCAGGTGGACGGCGTCCCTCGCTCTGGCATTCTCGCCATCCAGGAACAGATCGACGCCGCCAACGCGGCGGTAGACGAATCCGGCCTGGGCCAGAGCCGCCGTAGCGGCCGGCAGGTCTGCCCTGCGAACCACGATATCGACATCCTGCGTGTTGCGAACGGCGGCTTCATCCACTCGTGAGACCCAGGCGGCCACCGCGTTGCCGTCTGCCACGGCATAGGGCACCCCTTTCCTGTCGAGGGCGCCCGCAGCCCGCAGCAATCGTTCGCGCACTTTCTCCACGGCTCGGATCATCCTTTCCCAAGAGACGTTACCGTACGTGATCGTTGGCATGGGTTCTCAGGCCCATAGCAAATCTCTCCCGATATTCTAACCACCGGCATAGCGAAACAAGAAGGCAGTTTCTGATCCCCGGCCGGTCCAGCGGTCCTTAGCCTACCGCAACTGCAACTCCACCACCCGTTCATGCGGATCGGTCTTGTCGCGATGTGTGCCGATGAAGGTCCACCGGGCGGCGGCCTGGAAGATCTCCTGCACAGCCGCCAACTGGTCATGCCCGATTTCGGCCAGCAGCCTGCCGCCGGGACCCAGCACCGCCGGCGCTTCCGAGGCGAACCGCCGATACATCTCCAAGCCGTCAGAGCATGGGGGCACAAGGGCGACTCTCGGCTCATGGTCGCGGATGTTCGGCGGCAGGTTCGCGTAGACGGCCTCGCTGATATACGGAGGATTGGACACCACGGCATCGAAACCACCTTCGGGGATGCACTCGGCCGGCAAGGCGAATCCATCGGCAACAACCGTCCGGATCCGATCGCTCAGGCCATGATGCTCGATGTTGGCCCGGGCCACGGCCAAGGCCTCCTCGGAGATATCGCTGGCCACCAGCACGGCATTCGGCGCGTACTTGGCGACCGCCACCGCCACACACCCGCTACCCGTGCCCAGGTCAAGGATCCGCCACCGCCGCTCACGGGTCGAGCGGCACAGATCGATCATCCGCTGGGCGAGGGCCTCGGTCTCGGGCCGCGGGATGAGCACCGCCGGACCGACCTGAAACTCCAACGAGAAGAACTCCCGGGAGCCGAGCAGGTAGGCGATCGGCGTATGATCGCCTGCTTGGCGGACCAGTTCGCGAAAAGCCCGTCGCTGATCCTCGCTTGGCTCGCTGTCGTATCGCGTATAGAGGTCGATCTTGCGGCAGTTGAGTGCCCGGGCAAGCAGCAACTCGGCGGCCAAGCGACCCCCTTCAACCTGCTTTTCCCGAAACCACTTGGCGGTCCAGTCCAAGAGCCGGCCTATCGTCCAAACCGTTGGCTGTTCACCCGTGTCTGCCATAGTGGGCACTATACCGGCAGTCAGGCCGAACCGGTATGCCCTGACCTTTGGAGAGCTATGCTTGAATTCCAGTGCGACCCCGGTGACGGTCCTCCGGCATGTCTCGGCTTCGATTTGCTGGGCCCAACCCCGCTTGGATTCCGAAGTAGTAGTAGGTGCCGGACGCCGACTCCACCGGTAGAATAGACAGAGTGTTTCAACACGTACCAGGAGTCCCGCAATGTCTCGTTCCATCATGTTGCCATTGGTCGGTATTCTGGCTCTCGCGGTGGGGTGTGTCTCCGTGAAAACGCCAGATGTTTCCGTCGACGTCATGGATCCAGTGAACGCCTACAAGCGTCACGAATCTTCATCCAAGGAGCCTGAACCCGCGCCGGCCCCGAGACTTCGTTACACGCCGTACGCCGCCACCCTGGAACGTGTGAACCGCCAGCACATCCGGGTAAGCGAGGAGTTCACCAAGCGCGACTGGGAAGACCTGGAGGACGAGGCCCAGGACTGGATGGCCGATGTTCGAGCATTGCTTGGCTATGCGCCGGTGTCGCACAACCCGGAACAATACCGCAATCTGGCCGGCAAGCTGATGGATGCGGTTCACGATGTCAGGACCGCCGCCCGGGCCCACGACGCTGAGAAATGCCGCAAGGCCCTCGATTCGGCCGATTCGATCCTCAATCAGTTCACCAAGACCTTCCCGTTAACGGAGCCCGCCGATAAACCCGTCGAGGCCAAGCCCTCCCGGACCACCAAGGCGCCGTAACCAGGGGTGCCCTTGTCCCGGCATTTCATTTGCCCGGCTGGTCCGTTAGGATTCCGGCGGAGCGCGGAGCGCGCACGCGAAGATCAAGCCGTCCCCAAGCGTAGAGATTGCCGCGCCGCGTGCTGCCGGCCGGGAGCAAAAGACAATGGCTGATACCGCAGTATCCGTCCGGAAGACCCCACTGCGAGATATCCTCGCCTACGCGATGGGCGACGGGGCAAACTCCCTGGTCATGAACACGTTCTACAGCTTCGCGATGCTGTACTACACCAAGGCGATGGGAATGAGCGGTACCAACGCGGGCGTTGCCATGGCGATTACCACCTTGTGGGACGCGATCACCGACCCGCTGATGGGGCACATTACCGACAATACGCGCTCGCGATTCGGCCGGCGGCATCCTTACATGCTGATCGGCGGTTTCGCGATGGTGCTGTGTTTCTACGGCATCTGGGCGGTGCCCATGACCTTCCGAACGCCGCAGCTCCTGTTTTGGTATCTCGTCGTCATGAACGTGTTGCTGCGAACCGCAAGCACGGTGTTTGCCGTGCCCTTCGTCGCGTTGGGCTTCGAGATCTGCACCGACTATAACCAGCGGACCACGCTCCAGAGCGTGCGAGGCGCCGTGAACATGGCGGTCAATCTGACCGGCCCCGCGATACTGGGTTGGGCCGTGTTCCTCCGCGACCGCGACGGGGAGATCGGCAGCGGCGTCACGATTCCCGACAACTTCAAACATATGGGCTTCGCCTTTTCCGCGATCGCCCTGTTTTTCCTGCTATATACGGTGTTTGCGACGCGCAAGTACGCCGTCGACTCTCGCAACAACCCTGAGGTCCGCAGCAATAGGCTTGGCGATATCCTGCGCAATCTGACTGCCGTCCTGCTTGATCCGCTGCCCAGAATGGTGTTCGTCTTCATCGCCGTGCTGTTTATCGCCGTTGTACTGGTTACCTCGTTGCAGATGTTCATCTATGTCGACTTCATGAAGTTCACGGGGGTCGAGAAAACGCTGGTGCACGGCAGCACGATGATTGCCGCCGCCATCGGCGCCATCCTGGCGGCTCCACTCGTTCGACGGCTGGACAAAAAACCGGCCATCTTTGTCCTTCTGGCCGGGGCGTGTTGCGGAAACATCGTCCTCGTGCTGCTGTTTGGCACCGGTCTCGTGCGTCCGGGCAGCACTCCGTTCACCGTTGCAGGCCAGGCCACTTCCGTGGCAACGCTTGTGTTCCTGGTTTTTCATGTGTGCTACCACTTGGGCGCCACCTCGGCCAACACCATCGCCAATTCCATGATGGCCGACGTGTCCGAAATCAACAGGTACTATACCGGAGTCCTGAAGGACGGCAGCTATTCGGCAATGCTGAGCTTCGTGTTGAAGATGTCGATCTCCTTTGGCCAGCTTCTGTGCGGTCTTTGCCTCGATGCGATCGGCTATGACTCGAATGCCGAGCACCAGCCGGTGGAAGTGGCCCGGAGAATGATGTTCGTCGCTTTTGCTGCCGGCTCGCTGATCACTCTCCTGGCTTTGGTCTGGATCGTACGTTATCCGGTGAACCGCAAGTACATGTATGAAATCAAAGCCGCCCTGACAGGGGTGGCACCTCACTGCCGATACTGTGGATACAACCTGACAGGCAACGTGTCCGGCATCTGCCCTGAATGCGGGGCCCCGATCGCAAGCGAGAGCTCGCCGGCGTGACCGACCGGCACGGCCGGCGACGCGCGCTGCGACGTCCATTGAAGCGGGCTCAACCTGTGTGCGATGTTCCGTTCTGACGCGTTGTTGCGCGCGGTGCCGGGTCCCCCAAACGCCCCCGGACGACCCGAGTCATCCGGGGGCGCATGAACAACCATCCGTAAAGTGTCGCATCTGGTCAGTTCAGACCCAGCAGCGCTCCGATCTGCGGAGCAAACTTGACGATCAGCCCGGCGAACACGACCGACACCATGCTCATCAGCTTGATCAGAATGTTCAGGCTCGGACCCGATGTGTCCTTGAACGGATCGCCGACCGTGTCGCCCACGACGGCCGCCTTGTGATCGTCCGAACCCTTGCCGTAGATCGTGGCGTCTGGCTTGCCGGCCGCGACTGCCTGCCTGGCCTTGTTCAGCAGGTCGTCTCTGATGCCGGCCGGCAGCCTCTGTTGCAGTTCCTTATTCTCCAGGACGTCCTTCGCCTTCAACTTGCCGAACGTCTCGATCAGCTTCTTGGCGTTGTCCCACGTCCCACCGGCGTTGGCCATGAAGATTGCCATGGCAAACCCGCACGTCAGACCGCCGGCTAGGAGGCCCATCACGCCCGGCACGCCGAATACCAGGCCGACCGCCACCGGAATAATGATCGCCATGAGGGCCGGCACGATCATTTCCCGCTGGGCACCCGCCGTCGAAATCGCCACGCAGGTGGCGTAATCCGGATACCGCTGCCCTTCGACTTCCACTCGCTTGGGCCAATGATCCGGGTTCTGCACAAACGTTTCATCCTTGCCCTGATTGCGCAAGAACTGGCGGATCTTCTCGAACTGACGACGGCACTCGATCATCATTCGATTGGCGGCCCTTCCGACGGCCTTCATGGTCATCGAACAGAACAGGAACACCAGGAGCACCCCCGCGAACAGACCGCACAGCACCTTCGGGTTCATCAGCGTGACGTTGTAGAACTGCATGTATTGCTCAAGCGAGCATCGTCGGGCGGCCACGAGTTCCAGCGAATGATCGTTCCCTTCGTCGTCTCTTACCACGGCTTTGCGTATGTATCCTTCGGCCTTTGACGCCTGCTTGCCAAGCTTGAGCTTCGTCTCACCCGGCTTGAGGGCACTGATTCCGGTCGCCGGCAGATCGGCAAGATTCAGCACCATGTAAGCCTCAACGTCGCTGTTGCGAACCTTCCCGACCTCGCCGCTCAGGAAGCATGCAAACTTGCCGTGGCCGAGATAAACGGCCTCATCGGGCGCCGGCGCCTGGTAATAGGTCGAGACCATGTCGCGGGCCTCGTAGATCTGTCCGAAGCGGACTTCCTCGACATATGCGGCCAGCAGCGCCAGGGCTGTCAGGGCCGCCGAACCGATCGCAAAGCCCTTGCCGGTCGCGGCAGTGGTGTTGCCCAGCGCGTCGAGGGCGTCGGTGCGCTGCCGCACCTCAGGCTTTTGACCGGTCATCTCGGCGTTGCCGCCGGCGTTGTCTGCAATCGGACCGTAGGCGTCCGTCGCCAGCGTGATGCCCAGCGTCGCCAGCATGCCGACTGCGGCAAACCCGACGCCGTAAAGGCCCAGCATGAACTCATGCCCGCCGCCGGCGAACGTGAAGGCCAGTAGAATCGCCACGATGATGGTCAGAAGCGAGGCCCAGGTGCTCTTCATGCCCTCGGCCAGGCCGCCGATGATGATCGTCGCCGGGCCGGTGACGCCCTGGGCGCTGACTTCACGGGTGGGACTGTAATCGTAGCTGGTGTAGTACTCGGTCGCCTTTCCGATAATCACGCCGGCCAGCAGACCGCTGACCACACTGCCCCAGATGCCGTACCAGCATACCTGGTAACCGTCTGCGGTCGTAGGGAACTCGCGACCCAGCAGCAGGTAGCACACCAAGCCGGCGGCCAGGGCGATGAGAATGCTGCTTCCGTTGATGCCACGGTTCAGGGCCGCCATGAGCACGCCCATGGTGGCCTTTTCTTCCGTCCGAACCAGGTAAATGCCGGCGATCGAGAGAATGATGCCGATACCTGCCAGAACCATCGGCGCGGCCAGGAAGCGGATGGTGGCGTTGGCGCCGTCGGCGGTGACCTCGGAGCCGAACAGGGCCACCGCGGCCGAGACACCCAACGCGGCCGTGGAGAGAATCGAGCCGCAATAGGATTCGTAGAGGTCGGCGCCCATGCCCGCCACGTCACCAACGTTGTCGCCGACGTTGTCGGCAATGGTGGCCGGGTTACGCGGATCGTCTTCGGGAATACCGGCCTCGATCTTGCCGACCAGGTCGGCGCCGACGTCGGCCGCCTTGGTGTAGATACCGCCGCCCACACGAGCAAAGAGCGCCTGTGTCGAAGCACCCATGCCGAACGTGAGCATGATGACGGTAATGGTTGACAGGTGGTACTCCTTGCCGATGGCCGGGAACAGCTTGTACAGAACGAGGAACCAGCCGGTGATGTCAATCAGGGCGAAGCCGACGACCACCAGTCCCATGACCGCACCGGCCCGAAAGGCAACCACCAGTCCCTTGTTGAGACTCTCTCGTGCCCCGGCCGCCGTCCGGTTGCTGGCCATTGTGGCGGTTCGCATGCCCAGGTACCCGCACAGGCCGCTGAAGAAGCCGCCGGTCAGAAACGCGAACCAGACGATGGGGTTTTGCACCTTCAGACCATAGGCCATGAATGCCAGAATCGCCGCAAGCACAAGGAATACGATGGTCACGACCTTGTATTGGCGCCTCAGGTAGGCCATGGCGCCTTCACGCACGTGTCCGGCGATCTCGATCATTTCGGCGTCGCCGGGGTTTGCCCTCTTTACTTCGCTGTAAAACTTGCCGGCGAAGATCAAGGCAATAACCGCGCCGATCGGAGCGATCCACCACCAGACGGGAATGCTCGGCCGAACCATGGGGCCTTCGTCGCCCTCCTGGGCCAGCACGGGCGCAACAACCATGCAGACAAGCCCGATCGCAAACACCCACATCATCCAGCCTCTACGCGAATGCAACGCTGTCATCTTGTCGCTTCTCCTATGGGAAGAGTGTCGTAGAACCATTGACGCTGTCGTTCTTGAACACCTTGCGGTTAGGTGGATTGTCGTCTGAAGCCACTGACGGGGCTCGCCTCGCGCCGCTGCCGAGCCCTTGTCGTCGCTTGCCGCCTCGCAGGCTTCGCACCGCGCCGCGAAGCCGCTCGGCTCAAAAGGAATAATCGGCCCCCATGTCTCACGAGCGTTAGCCCTGCGGGTCTGAAGGGGCCTTTCCAGTGTTCGACCGACACGGGACACCGGTTTGCGTTTTCGTGCTTCACCAAGTAGCCGGCCCGGGCCCTTAAAAGGCGGGCAGTATAGCATAAAGCCCGCCCACTGGAAACCGCCTCGCGCTTCGTCGCCGCCGGCACCCCGCCGCCGCGCTGCCCAGCGCCCTGCGACCCTGCCGGTTCGCCATCGCCCTTACTGAAGAGGGAGCCGGCGAAGGGCCCAGCGACTGCATCTTGATGGCCACAAAGTCCACTCCCCTGGATCCTCAAACGATAGCGATTAGCCCCCCGCAGCCCACTCGATAAGCAATTAGAGACGCTAAGTGCTTGCTGCTCATGACTTTGCAGCAGACTTGACAAGCTGCGGGGTTCACGCGCTCCAGTCCGGGAAGGGCGGTCTTTAGGACTCACTCCCGCGTCATGGGCACGAACCGCACGCCGGTGATGTGTCGGGTTTTCCTCTTGCCTTCTTCCGTTTTCGTGACCACCACCAGTTCCTGAGCACCCCAAGCCGACCCTGTTGGAATGACGATCCGCCCTCCCGGCTTGAGCTGTTCCCAGAGGGGCTCGGGAATGTTCTCAGCGGCACAGGTGACGATTATCACGTCGAAAGGCGACTCCTCGGGCCAGCCCTTGTATCCGTCGCCGATTCGGCACCGAACCGAGTTGTAGCCCTGTTCGAGTAGCACCCGCTGAGCACTCTGGGCTAGCGGTCGTACAATCTCGATCGTGTAGACGTGGGGCGTCAAATGGGCCAAGACTGCCGCCTGATAGCCCGAGCCCGTGCCGATCTCGAGGACCTTCATCTCCGGCGTCAATTGCAGAGCCTCGGTCATCAGGGCAACGATATAGGGCTGCGAGATCGTCTGACCGTGCCCGATGGGTAGCGGCGAATCGCCGTAAGCCCTGCTCTGGTAATCATTTGGGACGAAGACGTGGCGGGGCACATTACGCATGGCCTGCAAGACCTTGGCGTCTTTGACCGGCTTGCGTCCGTCACGTGGCCGCGCGATCTGTGTGTCGACCATGCGGTTTCGCTCTTCGATTCGATCGCGGGCCCCCGGCGGTTCCGGTGGGCGAAACGGCCCAGCCGGCTGCGATGTTACCAGCGGCTCGCTCGCAGGAGCAGATGCGCTCGCCGCCAGGCGGACCGCTTCGTCGATGGGGTCGGGTTGTGATCCGCAGCCGGACGGGAACATGAGCATGACAACAACCAGTAGCCCGGCGGCCGACGCAACCTTACATGGTCGGTTCGCGCGCGGGATCATCGTTCACCTCTGGTAAGTTCCAACAAGTTCGCCTTCGGCCAGCACATGGCCTGACATCGCCTTGAGCAAGGCCTCTTTGGATAGACCGGGCTCGACACCAAGCGGCGCATTCAGAGCATAAAGCTTGAAAAAGTACCGATGACGACCATGGCCCCTTGGCGGCGCCGGACCGCCGTAGCCTACCTTGCCCCAGGAGTTTTTGCCCTGCATCAGACCCGGCGGCTCCGATACCCGCTGCGAAGGTGCGATCCCTTCCGGCAGGCCGGTCGTATCAGGTGGGATGGCATACAGAACCCAATGCACCCACGGCGTCGGAGTCGGAGCGTCCGGATCGTCCACGATCAGGGCGAGCTCTTTTGTTCCATCCGGTGCGCCCGACCAAGAAAGCGGAGGCGACTTGTCCTCGCCGTCGCCGGTGTATTTCCGCGGAATAGCCTCGTTGGGTCCGAAGGCCGAGCTTTTCAGGATCATTTTGGCCGACATGGTGGCCTCCTCCTCTGGCTGGGACGCCGGTGGGGTGCCGGCCGGCGGGGTCGAATCGCAGGCCGGAAGAACCGCGATCAACAAGAACCGCAGAATCGCGAGAAGCCGTGAGTAGCGTCGTATCCGACACATCGCCGCACCTCGCTTTCAATCCAAGACTGGCAGACGCCGTATTATATCACGGCCGTCTCGCAAATGGACAGCCAACTGGATCACCCTGATCTATAGGTCTGCGGACCTGCCGGCCCACGTCATGCGTGAAACAAAGGCGTTTGTCTACGATCTCGCAGGCCGCCAAACCGGCACCTACATCGTCCCGAGTCTGCACCCCTGTGGCCCTCTGGATCTCTGGAGTGAGAATCGGACGTTCGAGTGCCGGCCCGTTTGATTCTTACGGCGCAACATGCGCGAATCAGGCACACGTTCGGGTTGCGGTTGAAGACCGCCTTCGAAAAACATGATCGCTCGCCGTTTCCGTCATTGGTCACGACGATTCTGGTTGTCCGGACCTCGGTCCGAAAACGCCCGTCAATTGGGTCAGGTGCTGAATCGTCAGGTCGGGCTGGTGGTCACCGGGCTTGACCTCAAAGCTGTCGATGGGTTCATACTGGCGGGTCCAGATCATTTGCAGGCCGAGCCGCTTGGCTCCTTGGACGTCGGCGAGCCAGTTGTCGCCGACGTGAACCGCGTCGGAAGGCGACAGACTGAGCTGTTCGAGACAGACCTCGAACGGCCGGGGATGCGGTTTTACGAAGCCGACCTCTCCTGATATCACGACCGACTCGAAGAATCGTGCAAGGCCCGTGCGCCGAAGGCTTGCGCGGATCGCCTCTGCGTCGGGGTAGTTGGAGACCAGCGCCAGCCGATAGCGTTTTGCAAGATCGGTCAGTACTGCAGCCGCATACGAGGGTGCTTCGATGGCCGCCACCACGGCCTCATGGCGGGCCTGCAGCAAAACGGCAATCTGTTCCGGAGTCGGGTCGCGACGGAACAACCGACGAACAAGGGCGGTCACGATTTCGGTCAGATCATTTTCCCGGTAGCCGTTGTTGTACGGGGCGAGCCGGTCGGCGTCGCGAAGCTCTCGTAGCCTGTTGCGATCCACCGGCCCGAGGTGCCTCTCTATCGCCGCGCGCAGGGCGTTATCGCACGCGTCCATCTGCGGCCGTGCGAACGGAATGATCGTGTTGCCGTAGTCGAACAGTATGGCCCTGATCCGGTTTGCTTCCAGCGGCATTCGTCAGTCTTCCTTCCTCTCAACATGTGCCGGGGTTGCGGCGGCATCGGGCGGCCAAGTGACACACACAGGCCGGCCCTGGTCGAGTCGGACCCCGTTGTTGAGGCATGTGAAATCTACCATCTGGACCGCGCCGAACAAAGACGGCTTGACACCCCAGGCGATCGGCGGGCGGCCTTCGCGGCCGGCGGCATAGTTTTCCGAGAACTCGCCCGCCCGAATCTGGTCCCGGAGAGCGGCATTGATGAACTCGCGGGCTTGCTTGTGCACGCCGTGTTCGATCAGGCCATAGGCGATGAAACTCTCTGTGCCGTATTTCGTCGAGCTCATCCCGCAGAAGTCGCGGTCCGGCCTGTGCCGCTGAAGATAAAGCCGCTTCAGCTCGTCTGCCAGGTCGAGCGGCAGGTCGCGGATGTGCAGGCCGGTAAGGACCCAGTTGAGGTTTCCCGGCTCATGTCTTTTGGACTCGGTGAAGAAGTACTCGGCAGGAGGACGCTCGTCGGTGAAGAAGAACCACTCGCGGTAGTTCTTCAGGATAACCTCGCGCCGCTGCTGCCACATGGCGACGTCCGCGTTCTCACCGATCTCGCGGGCGATTCGCACGGCGAAATCGATGTCCACCAGAAGCTGATCGACGAACGAGGAATCCTTCTCGTCGGGGTTGTCGTGGTCGAGGTAGATCCATCGCGGGTTCTGTTCTCGCCAGAGCAGGTATCGTCGAATCGCCGGGTACACGGCTCGCAGCCGGGTCAGCTCGCCGGTCAGACTGTAGAGGATCCATGCGGTCTGGGCCTTTCGCGAGGGCAGGCACTCGCCGTCGAGCCGGCCGGTCTCATCAACCTGGGCCATGATTCCCTCGAACGCTGCCCACGCGGTGTCGGGCATGACATACGCGAGCATCTGCTGGCCGAAGAAGCTTTCCCATGCGGCCGATGCCGGAGCCTTGGATGCCCCGAAATTCCAGAGCGACGGCTTGCCGCAGGGAGTTTGCGGATAGGGGTAGTCGTTCTCGGGCATGGCCGGCAAAACGTTTGAAATCACGAACGCCCACGCGCCGTAGTAGAAGCGCCGATGGATCTCGGGACTTACGCCTTTGGGATCCACGGCGACAATCCCGAATTGCTCCGGGGCCGGCACGCGTCTCAAGTACTCGCTCCACTGTGCCTTCCGGTCCTGCAACCGCTTGGCCAGACCGGGGCCGGACAACACTCCGGCGGCCCGACAAACTGCAGTGTCCGCGCCTTCGGCCCGCGTGGCAAAACCGATGGACACGAAATAGCAGGACGCCTCGCTGCTGTTGAGCGGTCGGGAACTGGACGCCTGCCGACCTTCGCCGGAGGCTGTCTCCAAGAACCATCCATCTCCGCAGACTTGCGGTCGGGCATCGAGTCTTGCCGGCGTCAGCTCCGGTCCCTCGACTTTTCCCACCATCAAGGCGTGGAAGAAGTCCTCGTATTCGGCGAGCAGCACTCCGGAGTCCGGCTGCAAGCGGCCATGTACCGCGCCTTGAAGTCTCAAGGTGCTGGGCGATTCGCCGGACAAGACCTCAAGAACGCGAACTATGGTGTTTTCGTCCGCCAGGAAGTCGTAGCCGGATATCTTGATCTCCGCGTTCTCCCAGCTCGCCTGAAATGACAGCTTGTACGGGTACCAGGTGTGACGGCAATGCCCGGCAGGACCGCGATCGGTCGTCCCGATACCCACTGTCACAAGATCAACCAGCCGGTGGGGTTTTCGGCCGGCGTAATACGCCGCATGCAAGGGCAGATCGGGTCGCTGCGGCAGGGGTGAAAAGTCATCGGAGGCCGCCGGATTCAAGACCAGCCGGCTCCGAGGCAGGCTCAGCCATCTCCATTGGTCCGGGGCATTATTGGCGATGGAATCGCAATCGAAATCAGGAAGGCCGGTCAGACGAACCAGACCTGTTCTTTCAGGCAAAGCAGGTTTCTCGGCAGACATGACAGCACCATTCAATGCGGGCAAGACCACCCAGAGGACAGCGTGAGACACCTGCCGCCGGGCCGGCTCCCTGCGTCTTCTTCGAGCAACTCTGACCATCACACGATTCCGAATATAGTCCGGTCCGGGCAAGGTTTTCTTGCAGGTTCCTCACCGGATACCTGCACCGGCAATCCAACAACTGAGCAGCCTGAGCGGACCGCCTTTTTGCGGGCCGCAACCCAAGCGCTCTGCGATCCAGAAACATGCGCGCAAGCCACACAGATATCTGGCCGTAGGGTTCTAAAGGACGATCTTCTCCACCGTGGAGTCGAATCTTGCCACCTTGCCCTCGCGCAGCGAAAGAATGCCCATCTGTATCGGCGTTTGCGTGTAGTAGGCGAGATCCACGGGGTATTCGGGCTTTTCGCGCGTCCGGCAGCAGTCGAGCAGGTTCTTGACGTGCCGCACGTGGTCAAACGGCCGTTCGATTCTGACCCGCTTGCCCTCCTTCTTGGTGCCCTGGACGGGGGTCAGCACGATTTCCTCGTTTTCAAAGGTCAGCGTGGCCTCCCAGCCGCGGATGATCGGGCTGGATGCTGGTGGGCGGGGCCTGGCTCCGGGGTAGTCATTGGCTTGCGTGCCGACCATTGATACGGAGATCCTCTCCGGATACTCGGCCAGAATGTTGCAGGTGTCGGGTACCTCGCGTTCCTCATACCGCAGCTTGCCGCCCGTGCCGACCACCAGGCTGGGCATCTTTACACCAAGCATGTAAATCACCTGGCTGAGGCAGTGCGGATAGAGGTCGGTGGCCGGTCCTCCCGCGTAGTCCCAATACATCCGCCAGCGGAAAAAGCGGCTGACGTCAAACTCTCGCTTCGGCGAGTCGCCCAGGAACGCCTCCCAGTCCAGGTCCGGGCCGGGTTCGGCGTCGGGGTCGTCGATGGGCATTCCCCGCTCGCCCCAGTCACCCACGCGGAAGAATCCTACCTCGGCATGGACCGGCTGACCGATCTGTCCTTCCTTGATCATCCGGCGGGCCTGCGACCAGGCCGAATCGGACATGTACTGCGAGCCGAGCTGAAAAACACGGTCGGACTTGCTGACCTCGTGGAACAACCGCTTGGTCAGCTCGAATTGCCGCCAGTGGGTGATGGGTTTCTCGCAGTAGATGTCCTTGCCGGCCCGGATGGCGTCAATGATCTGATAGCCGTGAATGTGGTCAGGCGTGGCGATGCCGACGACATCGATGGATGAGTCTGCGAGCAGTTCCTTATGATTCGAGTACGCCTTGGCCTTGTAACGCTCGGCGGTCTTATCGAGTCGCGGCCGATAGATGTCGCACACGGCCACAATCTCGACGTTGACGCCCTGGTCCTTCAGGATCTTGACCATCGACAGCAGGGCGTTGCCCTCGCCGCCGCAGCCGATCATGGCGAAGTTGATTCGATCGTTGGCCCCCAGCACGCGGCCTCGTGCCGGCTGGGCGGTCGAGCCGGTGCCGATGGTCCATGCGGCCGCGACCGTCCCGGCGTTGCGAATGAAGGTGCGACGAGTTGTGCGATTCGAGAATGACGATTCGGACCGGTCTGCGGTCATCGGTAGTCCTCCTACTGGGCGCAAGAGCTCAGCTTTGGCGGTTGCCGTTGCACGGGAGCAATGCCCCGAAACCGGATTGTAGCCGATGATCGATGGGCCGTCATGGGGGCATGGGCATGAACTTATTCGGCTGAGCCGGCAACGTCACGGCTGGTCGATACAGTCGGAATCAGCAAGCGTATTGGGGCCGCCAAGGCAGGCCAGGAAGGTCAGGATGTCGCCGCCGTCCACGTCCTCATCCGCATCCATTCTCATCGGTTGGCAGTACGGGTCCGTCTGGGTCACGTCTTTTCCGCTGATGCAGCGCTGGAGAAAACCGAAATCCGTCTGGTCGACGTCGCCATCGCCGTCGTAGTCGGAGATCGCGGGCATGCAAGGGCCAAGGTACTGGACGGTCACGCCTGCGATCGCGGCTTCGCAGAAGTTTTCGTAAGTGACGTTGTCGCACCCGCAGACCGGTTCGATCAAAGGTTCGCAGGCCGCGGGGAAAGGCTCGCATACACCTGCGCCGTCGCAGTCTCCGACGGGCTTATCGCAGTAACTGCCGGCCGGACAATCCGCATCGTCGATACATGATGAGCAGGGATCGTCAAAAGCGACGTTGACGCCGTAAAGAGCGGCGCAACTGACGTTGGAGTAAGTCACACCATCACAGCCGCAAACCGGGTCCCAATAGGTCCCGCAGCCGTCTGGAATCTCGGCGCAATATCCGAAGCCTGCGCAATCACTGGGCTCTTTTCTACAGTATGTACCTGCCCTGCAGGTCGAGTTGTCCTGGCAGATGGCTCCACATTCGCCGGGGTAGGCAACATTCACTCCCCACATCGCCGCAAAACAGGAGTTTGAGTACGTGCGGCCATCGCAGCCGCACACGGGGTCGACCCACAAGGCGCAGTAATCCGGCTTGCGCTGACATGTTCCCAGACCCCAGCAATCGCCATCGCCCTTCTCGCAGAAGTAGCCGTATGGACACTGGTAGTTTTCAGAACAAAGGGATTGTCCGCCCACGGGCGAAACGAAGACGGCGATTGCAGACGATGCCATGAAGCCGATTGTGAAGGTTGTTTGCCTGATCATCTGACGGCTCCTGGTCTGAGAGGACGGATGAGACGCAGCCGCATGAAAGATGGTTGAACTCGTATCAACACTTTATAGCAGGGCGCTCTCGCTGGCAAGATCCTGCGTTCCCAAGCTTTCCCACGACCGCGTCGACGCGCTTCGCAAGGCCCTTGTTGACAAGGCAGTGGAGCTGTGCCCGCTGGGTCGCTTTGCCGTCCCGATCCTCACCCAAACGCCGATTGGCCCAGCCACACCGCAAGACTGTCGGTTATGCATCAATGAGCTTAAGAGGTAGACTGTCCCGCGAGGGCGACAGAGGTCATCGGACTCAGGCAGGGTCTCCCTGTAGATGGGAAGAAACCGGTCTCCGCGCGGCCCGGAGTGCGACTATCGTGAGGCCCGCAGGATGCAAAGATCCGGGACCGGCCTTAATGCACAAGACACAGGAGTGACGCGTGAGAAAGACGACATTGCCAGTGCTGCTGATGGGCGGGGTTCTCTCGGCGGGCGGTGCCGCCCTGCCGGCGCAAACAAGCGTTCCCGAGAACGTGTACAAGGGCGAGATGGTTGCTTTTCCCGGCCCTTGGGCGTTTCAGATCCACCGGTCGTCGATCATTCTGGTCACCGATGAGGAGTTGGAGGCTCTGGCCGATCCGGACAGGGCGATCAACCTCAGCCTCGGCCGGACTCCGCTGGAGCGAAGCCTGCGACAGGTGTGCGAAGCGGCTCGGGCGGCGGGACAACGCACGCTGATCATTGCCTTTGACCATTTCTTCGCCCAGTACCGCCCCGGCCAGGGCGATAAGCCGCGCCGACTGACGCCCGACATGCCCGAGTATATCGAACGCATCGCGGCCATCAGCAAGTTTGCGGCCACATACGGGCTGGGACTCGAACTCAGCCTGCTCAGCCCGCTGGAGGTCGGCCCGGCCTACGTGAAAGAGACCGGCGAATCAGGCCTGTGGATGCACTATCGCAAAGGCCTGCGAGATCCGGTCAGCGGCGACTACAGCGTACAACTCTGGCGCCAGCGCAAGTGGGCCAACAACAAGGGGCCGATCGACGTTGCGGACGCCGGCGTGCGAGTGTTCGCCTTTCGCGAGCACGTCATACACGGCACGCCTTACCGCCACGTCGATTCGAAGGACATTGTGGAGATCTCGCAGACCGCCCAGGTTGACATCTGGAAGGACACGATCAGCAAGCCGGGTGGTGCGGTTCGCATCCGCGTTCACGGGCGGGGTGGGCCGCCTGCGGCTGCCGGGCTCGATCGCGTTCTCGTCGTCCAACAGTACAGCACGCCGGAGATGGACTACTTCAGCGATAAGGCCCTGCCATACCTCAACAAACTGACCGATCGCTACCTCGACGCGGGCGTGAAACTCAACGGGCTCTACGCCGACGAGATGCACATCCAGCAGGATTGGGGCTACCACACCCACCACGACAATGGAGAGTTCGCGGTGCGCTACGTCAGCCCCGCGTTTGCGAGTCGATTCGCGGCCGCATACGGCCGGGAATACCACGACTTCGCCAAATACATGATCTACTTCACCTACGGCCAGGAAGACACGGCCAGCGACATGACCGCCAAGGATCACGTCATGCACGTGATGGCACCAACGCCGGAGGGAATACGCGCCACCGCATTGATGCGGGCCCGATACTACAGGATGCTGCAGGACGGCGTGGTCGACCTGTTCACCGCCGCCAAGCGACACCTCGAAAACCATGTCGGATACAAGCTTGAGGCCCGTGCCCACGCGACCTGGGCCGAGAGCCCGACGTGCGACCGCTGGCGGGCCAGCCATGGTTACGAGTATACCGCCGACTACGTCGGCTCGACCATGTCACACCAGGCCGCGTCCGCCTGCTACGACTACTTCAAGTGGGGCGACTTCCTCACCGGCAACGGGAATGACCACGCCGAGGGCGGCTTCCTCGACCGCAACTACTTTGCCCTGGCGCTGGCCTGCTCGACGGGCATCCTCAACGACGTACCGAATTCATATGCCGCCCACTGGGGCATGCCCGCTGAGATCGCCCAACGACGGCATGCGTTGGCCGATGCGTATGGCGACGCCACCCGTCCATGGTTCGGCATGGTGCAGAACATGGAGCACCGCGACGTCGACGTGCTCATGCTCTACCCGATCAATCTGGTGGCGGCCGAGGAGCGGTTCGGCAACTGGATGACGCAGTACGGCTACGCCAACTATGTCACGCCGGCCAAACTGCTGGAACGCGGCAGCGTCGCCAACGGCGCGATCGAGATGGCCGGAAGACGGTTCACCACTCTGGTAACGCTTTTCGAGCCGTTCCCACCGGTCAAGCTACTGGAGATGATGCGGCAACTGGCCGAGGGGGGCGGCCGAGTGATCTGGTCCGGCCCGCCGCCAGTGCTGGCCGAGGACGGCTCGACGATCTTGCCCACATGGAAGGATCTGTTCGGCGTCGAGTACCCGCCGACGCACAGCGAAGGCCTCATGGTGCCCGGAAAACAAGTCGTTTTTGAGGGCAAGCTGGCCGGCATTGCCCCGATGACCGTTCTGACCGAGATGCTGCCGGATCGGGTATACTCGATCGCACCTCGCCCGGCCGCGCAACCGGTTGCCCGCGTCAAGAATTGGGTGGTCGGCTCGCACAGGGCGCTCGACAACGGCGGCAGTGTGACGTTTCTGGGTTTCCGCCCGCGCGACGACCAGGCCGCCAGTCTCGGCTACGAGATGCGATACTGGTTCGACATTCTCAGCGCGCTCGGAGCCTACCCGTCAAGCGGCAAGTTCTCGGGTGTCAACGACAACACCGAACACCTCTCGCGAACAAACCCCTACCTGTTCTGCCGGTTCCCAAATGGGACGGTGAGCGTTGCGCCGCACCTTTCACGGCTTGAGGAAAGCTGGCCGGGAGGCTTTGCCCGCAATCGCGAGGAGGATGAGAAGATTCTCAAGAACCTGACCCTGCCGTCCGAGCACATCTCGCTCAAAGACGTCAAGGTCAACGGTCAGACGGTGAGCTTCGAGGGCGAGCAGTGCCTCGCGTTTCGCGCCGACGCCGACGGCCGGCTGATCGCCTTCTGCGGCCTCGGATGCAACCAGATCACCGTCAACGGCAAGACGACCGTATTCGCCGATGTGCCCATGCCGCTGGTAGCCTGGGCACCGATCGAGCCGAACTGCCGGACTGAGGCCAACGCGGTCCTGCGAGTGCGAGTGCATGGGGCGGGCACCGTTCGCGTTCCGGCCGGCCGCCTGCCGCCCGAGGCGCAAGTCTTCGCCGAAGGCCCGACCCCCGGAAGCCGAGGCCCAGTTGTCGAAAGCAAGGTGGAAAACGAGACGCTGATCCTCACACTGAAACCGGCGGAAACCAATCGTTGGCTGTACGTCGTGGGTGGGGCGGCCAGCAAGCCGGGCAGGTGATTGCCCACCTGACCCGACGATGATGCCCTGTCTGTCCGGTGTTGCAGGTGGAACGGTGAAGCCGACTGACTGTGGAAAGGTCGCCGAGACGTGACAGAATCGGACCCGAAGCCCGTGCAATCCAACCCGAAGCCGCCGGGTGGTCCAGGTATGCCGCGGCCGGCGGTGGACCCGGCCACCGACCGCATAGCTTGCGACCTGCCGTGCGTCGGCTGCGAGTACAATCTCCGCACCCTGCGTGCCGATGGCCGCTGCCCCGAATGCGGAAAGGAAGTCGCGGCTTCGATTC
The DNA here is from genome assembly GCA_035384605.1 of Phycisphaerae bacterium. Classification (NCBI taxonomy): domain Bacteria; kingdom Pseudomonadati; phylum Planctomycetota; class Phycisphaerae; species Phycisphaerae bacterium. Next base: position 6,440 of record DAOOIV010000064.1, on the reverse strand, counting down.
GCGAGTCGGATCCCAATGCCATCCATCTTTATTGGATAACCGAACTCAAAGGCGGCCTTGATGTTCTCTACCTGGGTATATCATTCCTATCGGTTGCAGTGATCACAATTCTCATACCCTTGATGACCGGCGGTTCTGGTTTCGGGCTGCTGACGGCCGTGTTCATGCCCTGTCTGCTCCTCGGCCTTTTCATGCTGGCGATCGGGACGTTCGTTGTGATCGGGGCAAGGCCGCCCTCCTGGGTCGGTCAGGGCCTGTCGAGGACGAGAGTTGTCTTCTTCGTGGGCATTCTTGGCACCGTGATGCTGATCATCTGCGCGATCATGCTCGCCCCGCTTTGGTGGCTCTCTGCATCCGTGGCCATGCTGGCTGTCGCATGCGCGGGGAGCATACCGATATCCTTCAGCTACTACTGCTGCCAGCTCGCCTTCCGATACCCGACGGACCGGCTTCGGAAGACGGCCACGGTCGGAGTCTGGGCAACCGCCCTGTGCATGAGCACGCTCGTTATTCAATTGTTCATGCTCATCCTGGAAGAAGCCTGGGATATCAGCATCGTCATCTGCCCGGGATCGACGCTGTTCGTTATGGCGACCATCCTATTCTTGGGCGAACTACCGCTGTACATCGCGTTTTTCCACAAGTTGCGTGAGGCGATCACCGAAGAATTGAATCGCTTCTCGTCGGCCCCTCTTGCTGACGGCGGTGGTCTACCCACCGATTCAACAGGGGGCTAAACGCGCGCCGTCTCCGGATCGGCATGATCGTCAGTGACCCGGTTCATGGCCGGTTCCGCCTCGGCACCGGGTCGATGCCGCCCATGGTAAACGGCCGGCAACGAAGGAGACGCTTGATGCCCAGCCACGAGCCGCGAATCGGTCCCCACTCGTGCACCGCCTCGATGAAGTAGTCGCTGCACGACGGCACGAACTTGCACGAGCCGATCAGCAGCGGGCGCAAGGCCACCTGGTAGAAGCGAACGCAGCTCTCGATGGCGAAGGCCACGGCATGCGACAGGATGGTCACGACCACTCGCATGAAAAGTATTGTACACGTGAGGAACGCCGGGCCGAAGATCGCAGGACCTGATTATCCGTTCTTTTCCCCGAAGATCCGCCGGCGGATCGCGGCAAAGCTCGCCGCCTTGCCGGCACGGGCGAAAAACAGGCCGCTGCCCGCGCAGTAGCGGTCGACCGCCCCGTCGTACAGGCGTGACGAAATCAGCAACGCCGTCGGGTGTTCAAGTCCGCTGTTCCTGGCCAGTCGCCACAGCAACCATCGCTCGATCACCGTCAATCCCATCTTTGACAGCACGCGTCTGAAAAGGGCCATCGGCTGGGTCGGCGCCGGTTGTTGGCGACGCTTCTGCCACCGGTACGACATGCCGATGACCAAGAGCACCAAACCCATCGCGAGCGCCGCGGTAAACAAGCCGCGAATCAGTTCCGGTTCGCCGAAGAGGAACCGGTGTTGCACCGATTCATACCAGCTTCCCTCGGCAAGCGGCAGCCCGGCCTTGGCAAGCAAGTCGAAAACGGATCTGCCGGCACTCATACTCATTGCGCTGCTCCCACCGGCAGTTGTCCGGTGATCTGCCCGGTCAGCTTCCTGGCTCGGCTGCGCACCAGGTTGTCCTGATCGGCTTGCGCCAGCTTCATAACCCGCGAGGCCAGGATGAACAGTCCCATGTTCTCAATGAGCCACAGGGCGCTGATCCGCTGTGCCCGGTTTGGATCATCCAGCATCCTCAGGAGGGTAATGGCCGCCTCCCGCACGCCGAGCTTGAGCAGGGCCTTGACCGCGTTGGCCCGAACGCGATTGTCGGGCGAGGCCAGCTTGGGCAGGAGATCCTCGGTGATCTGCTCGCCGCCTTTGTGCTCGATCGCTTCCACGGCGTTGGCCTGAACGCGCGCGTCGCTGTCCTGTAGCGCCGTCCTGAGGAGATGCTGACTCACCGGACCGGGCAGTCTACCCAGTGCGGAAACCGCCGCGCTGCGAACCTCAGGGTTCGGGTCATGGCTCAAACGGTAAATCTGCTGGACGAATTTCTCTCCAAGACCAAGGAGGGTGGCTATTCTGAGGGCCTTGAGACGGTCGCTCGGCTCGGCAGCGTTCATCTGCCTGGCCAGCAGACGCACGGCCGAGGCGTCTCCATCGAACACCCGCAGGCCGATCTCCCGACGCTGCGGGTCGGGCTCCGTGTCGTAAATGTCCCAGTACTTCTCGAACGTCAGATCCGAGCCGGGTCGTCCCCAGACCTGGCCGGACGGAGCCGCCGCGGCCTTCGGAGGTTCCAGCAAGTCGGATGGAGGATACTCGAGGGGGAATCGGTGAGCCAGTTCAAACCGGGCCACAGCGGCGGTCCGCTCGTCATTGTCCCGTGAGATCGCCTTCAGCAGGGAGATCACTCGCTCGCCTGCACACGGCAACATGCTCTTAACCGTGGACCGACGCATCTGCTCGTCGCCGCGACGGTAAAGGTTCTTCAGGAAATCCAGCTTCACCTGCTCAGGCAGTCCGGTCGCCATGATCCACCTCGGCAGGTGGCGCATCAGGGCCGGCGGCAGTTGCATCAGTTCCACCGCCTTGCGCTTCAAGACGGCCAGCTCCTTAATGCTCGCCATGGCCCGGTGGATCTTGGGCTCACCCAGACGCCACGACTGCCGTATCCACTCCTCGATGAACGCCATGTCCGTGCAAAGGCCGAGGACCTTGGACAACGGCGCCCGAAACGTGCTGTAGTGCAGACCGGTGATACAGAACGGCACCAGCCGCGGGCTCTTCACGCCCACGATGACGCTGATCGCCGCATGGGCCGCCCGGCTGCCGGGGACGCCGACGATCGACCAGAACTTCTGATCCAGTTCATCGACAAACCACATCGCTGTCTCGATGACCTTGGGTTGCAGGTGGATGTTGTAACTGGCCAGGCTGCCCTCGATTGCACCAATGACCTGACGACGGTCTTCCATGTAGTCTTCCAGGTCAACGTTCAGACCGCGAGCGCGCGCCGGATCAAGCTTGTCGTGGTGCAGATCGGGGATCGGCGAGGTCTTGAGCAACTGGTCGGCCAGGGCGTACAAGGTGTCCGCCGCAGCCTCGCGAACCCGGGCAACTCGATCGTGCATTGCGGTGTCGACCAGGTATGCCGCCCGGTAGGCGTATCCGCGACTGATGATCTCGAGGACATTCAGCCGAACCTGGTCGTCCTTGGATTGGGCCGCCAGGCGCAAGGCCGGAAACAGCTCATCCACGTGCTCGACGATCGTTCGGCAGATCGGCTCGTCCAACTCGTGAAAGAGTTCAATGAGGCCACACAGCCCGGCTTTCTGCTTGCGAAGCAGCAACAGGTCGACGATGGCCTGGGCGGTCGCCGCGCCGACTTCGCGCAGTGCGGTCAGCAGAGCATAATCCGCGGCAGGCCCGCTCTCGTTCTTCAGGATTTCCAGGATGTTAGGCCGTTCGCCCATCGCGCGCAATGCTCCCGCTGCCTTTATCGGTTCGTAAGTGGCGGCCAATGAGGTTGACAGACCGTCCGATAGCACGGGCAGCCGATAAGATCGGCCAGCCAAAACAGGAAACCACCCACGGACAGCTTCCAGCATAAAGTCCTGAATCATGCGGCCGCAAAACTCCGCAGGATTTCCGGTGCGGCATCCGATGGCGGACAACCGGCCCCGAACCTCCTGCCTCGGGCTTCGAGTTGCATCACCGTATCGGGCCGCTTCCCCCATGCGACCTCGGCGGCCTACTTGCCCGTTCGTGCCGGCACGTCGGCCATGTTCCGGTCGAGTCGGTACATGCCGGACTTGTTCAGCCGGTTGCCTTGCAGGGGCCGGGCTCGGCGTGGCGACGCAGCAAGTCTTCGAGGGTAAGCCCCTCCAATGAGGCACGAGTGCGGTCCCGCAGTTCCTGCACCACCGCCGTGAGTTGCTTGTCGCATCCTTCAGGCGATGACCCGGATCCGCGAGGGTCGCCGATGCTCATGACGTCGATCACGGCGAGCCGGGTCGGTGGCTTGCAAAGCAGGTAGCCTGGTTCCGGTTCCCGGTCCACGCGGATCAGTAGACCGCCGCTATCCAACCGGTCGATCAGCCGCTGGACAGCGTCGACAGGAAGGTTGAGCACGCCCGCCATGGCGCCCGCCGTCATCGGTCCCTGACCGGCATGGTAATGTCTCGCGATGGCCAGTGCGGCCGCCAGCAGGTCGGACGGCCCGAGCACGAGATTGCCCGCACGCTCGGCCATGCGCATCACGGAAAGGTTGGCGGCAGTGTGGGCCAACTGGGCCCCAAAAAGGAAGATCCACCAGGAAAGGTTCAGCCACATCAGGAAAAGGGGAAGCAAACCAAGCACACCGTAGATGTTGCCCTTTGCGACCAGGTTCTTCACGTAGAGTGAGAAACCCCACTTGGCCACGAGCCACAGCGGAACGGCCACCGCCGCTCCGCCTAGCGCCGCTTGGAATCGGACGGTCGTGTTCGGAAGCAAGGCATACACCAGGGCAAGGACGATCACACCCACGACGATCGGTCCGCCCCAGCCCAAGGTCATGATCAGCCACGACGCGCCGGGGGCGTCGCGCACCGTCTCGATGGTTTGTCGACCGAGATAACTCGCCGCCGCCAGCACGATCGGGCCTAGGGTCATGGTCGACCAATACAACAGGACGCGCTTGGGCGTGGAACGATCACTGCGGGCGCCGAAAATGCGATTCAGTGATTCCTCCATGGTGGTCAGCAACGTCAAGGCGGTCCAGATCAGCAGAGCGCCGCCGACCGGCCCGATGCGCTGGAATGTGAGCTTGCTGCTGACGTTGTCGACGACCTCCTCGATCCGATCAGCAACATTGATGACCTCTCCTGGCGGAACTTCACCCGGAGCCGTACCCGTGGCAGGCCTGGTTTCCTGTACGGTGATAATCTGGGTGAAACCTAAAGCTTCCAGGAAACGGTGCAGGCTGGCCCGGCTGTCCTCCAGCGCGCCGACGCTCTTCATGACCAGAAGGGCCAAAGCCAGCACCGGGATCATCGCGAAAATCGTGCGAAACGACAAGGCCGAACCCATCGCCATGACGTTGTTTTCCCGCAGACGACGGACGCAAAACCGCCACAGCTCGATCTGGAAGAGTACAAATCGCGTGAAGCGTCCGAACTCCTCTCGTGGATTGGACAGGGCCTGTTCGAGCTGCTGCATCAGTTTGCGAATGCTTTTCATGACTTCGATGCGATCCGGTGGCATTGTAGACCCCAGGCCGGGCCTCCGCAATATGCCTGCGGCCTGGACTGATGGCCCCATCGCGTGCGAAGACGCCGCGCAACGGCAACTTGCCGGCCCGGATGCAGATCTGGTATGATACAGGATAATTCTGTAAGACACGCGGCTCCTGCAGAGCGCTCAATAGCATCTCCTGCCACTCTGACTTGTGGGAGTCCGCTGTGTATTCGTAATGTGTACGTCCTGTGTGCAGGTTGTTGTTCCCCGTTTTCTGAGCGGCACAATGTCCCCTCGCAATCGGGACCTGATGTCGCTGATTGTGGCTTGACGCATTGAACGGATATTCGAGATCTCGAATGTATTTGTGAACGATACGATGGGGGATCACCGGTCGTTCGGGGAGGCCTGCCATGAGAACCGTTCTCATCGCCACCTACACGCATCCCGTGGCCCTCGGAATGCGTTATGTGTCATCGTCCCTGAAATCCGCCGGCCACGAGGTCGAGATGATTTTCATGGCATCGAAGCGCGACACGGCCAAGCCGGATTTTGCCCCGCCGGTGATCGAATCACTGATCGAGCATTGTCGCGACGCGGACCTCGTGGGCATGGGACTGCTGACGAATTCCTTTTGCCGTGCCTGCTTTCTGACCGAAGCGCTGCGCAGGGCTGGGATGAAGGTTCCGATCATCTGGGGCGGCACTCACGCCACCGTGGCCCCGGACGAATGCCTTGAATACGCTGATGTCGTGTGCATCGGCGAAGGCGAGCAGGTGATGCTGCAGCTCGCCGAGCGCATGGACCGCGGCCGAGATCCGACTGATCTCGGCGGACTGGCGTTCAGGGCCGGCGGCCCGTTCGGTAACCGCGGCGAGGTGCGAAATCCGGTTGGACCGCTGATCGAGAACCTCGACGATTTGCCGTTTCCCGACTACGAACTGAAGAGTCACTGGGTGGCCGATGACGGTCGGTTGGTTCGCGCCCGGCCCGGGAATCTCCGCGGGGCGCTCGACCGCCTGCGCGTCGAAACCACCCGCGGATGTCCCTATCGCTGTACGTTCTGCAACAACACTACCTGGGCGAACATCTACCGTGGGAGGGGATCTTGGGTACGCCGCCGATCAATCGAGAACGTCCTTTGCGAGCTCGAAGAAATGTGCCGCCGTTTCCCGGGCATCAGCGCAGTCAACATCGTGGATGACCTTTTCTTTGTTCGACCGGCC
>DAOOIV010000063.1 GCA_035384605.1 Phycisphaerae bacterium | reverse complement strand
TGCGGAAAGGATTCCGCAGGGGATGCGGCCCGGAAAGGATTCCGGGCCGAGCGGAGGACGTACCCTTCCGGTGAATCCCATCTTGTTTTTCACTCGCACGATTTGAGAAGATAGCCCAGGTCATGGCACCTCGTGGCGGCACCGGTCGACGGTGTCCGCTGCGAATGACCAATGTCGAAACCCGAATGACCAATGAAATCCGAATGGCCAATGCCCAGATACCCATGACTCATCGATGGCCCGCGTTGGCCGAGGGGCTGCGGTGTGGCGAGCCGGAATATCGGCTCTGCGAGGTTGCTTGGCTGCGCTGTACTCGTGACCAATAAATGGCGACGGCGGAAAGGATGCCGCAGCGGGTACGGCCCGGAAAGGATTCCGGGCCGAGCGGATACATTTGGAGGCGCATGCCCACGCAAAGCCGTGGGCATGGCACCCGGCGCCCTGCGATCGAGAAACATGCGCGCAAAATGCGCACCAGTCGCGACGGGAGAGGCTAAAGTACCGGATGACTATGGCGTTAGCCGTCGGGAGAAGAAGAGGTCGCTTTGGAAGGGCCGGCCTTATGCGGCAGATGCATGGGTTATGGGCGAAGGGCGATACGCCAGAGAGGCAAGCCGCAGGGCGGGACACCCGCATTCGGATACTTGCGTCGCCTCACGCGAGCAAGTCGCGCACATGTTTGGGCTACGGCCGAAGGCCGCCTTGGTGATTTCTTGCGTCTATGGCCGCAAAGGCGACGTCCGGCCTTCACCATAGCACTTGAAATGTTCGAGGCGTCGTTCCTCTGGACAAAGCTCAGGCAGGCGTTGCAGACATTTCAGACCACCACAGGCTGCTTTGCACCGGCGTCCGAAGCGGTATAATCAGGTCGTGGTTCTGCGAGGCTGGAAACTGCGGGGCGAGGAGCCGCCAGGCATGCTCGCCATGAGCTGTTTCCGGATCCTTGGAGAGGCACTTGAAGTGCCGTCCGACGGGTTCGTGCAAATGTGCCCCGATCGCCTTGCGGGGCCGGAGGTCTGGCTTGCGAGAACGAGCCATGATTGACACCCCGAGCATGGCTTTGGCCGAAGGTGGGACCCACAGGCTGTAGCGAAGGTATCCGCTCGGGCGAGTTTTTGCAGTGATTTGTTGCACCGGCATTGTTGCCACCGTAGCTCAGTCGGTAGAGCAGCGGTTTTGTAAACCGCAGGTCGTCGGTTCGAGTCCGACCGGTGGCTGTCACGATAGGTCTTGTCGCCGTCGGGGGTTACGAGGATCTGTCGGCGTTCGGCAGTGCGGCCTGAAGCGCGTTTTAGCGCGGTCACTGACCGTGCCGGCGTCAGGGAGGTCCGCGTATGCCGACAGAAAAGCGCCAACCCGAAGGCTCCTTGGTACCGCCGGCGAGAGGGCCATTCACAAGCCCTCTTTACCCTCACCGACTTCGCCATGAGGAAACGTCGCGACCGCCGGCTCGCGAACATGGCTCGCCGCAGAGCGGTGAGCTGTACCACCGCGTGATCGCCGAGCGGGAGGCCAAGGGCCGCCGCCGGCCAGAGCGGTATCCTGGAGAGATGCCCCCCCCGCGCCCCCGGGGTGTTGCAACTGGTCGAGATGCTCAATCGGTTCTACAAGTGGGCCGAGCAGTTTCACGACCAGGGCGAACAACGCTTCTACGGCGTGCTGATTCGTCTCGTCCGTCAGTTCTATGGCCACACCTCCGCTGCGGAGTTCGGCCCCAGAAAGCTGCGATTCCTTCGGTATCAGATGGTCCGTGGTGACGAGAACGCCAAGCCGCCCCGGCGGCCCCGGTCTCGCAAGTACATCAATTCCCAGGTTCAGCGAATCCGCCGCATGTTCAAATGGGCGGCATCGCAAGAACTCGTACCTGTCGGGGTCTGCCGATCGCTACGTATAATCGAGTCATTGCGGCGCGGCAGATCAGGAGCGAGAGAGAACGCGAAGGTTGGCCTCGTTGAACAACGCCTGCTCGACGTGACGCTGCCTCGTCTCAGCCGGCCGGTCAAAGCCCTTGTTGATCTGTGGATTCTGACCGGGGCACGACCCAACGAATTGCCTGGGTTGCGTGGTTGCGATTTGGAGATGGATAACGAAACCGGCATCCGGCTGTATCGTCCCGGGAAGCACTGGACCATCTGCTGAGAGAAGGGGCAGATCATCCACTTCGGACCTGGTGCCCAAACGGTCAACAGTGAATAGCCCTTGCGGAGTGCGCCCGGCGGGGTTAAGATACGTGTGGCGATGGAGTCCGCCTTCAAGCGGTCCTGCCGACCTGATGACTCCTACCCGAATCGACCTGGGTAGGGGCGAAACGGCGCCAACGGAGCCCTGCCAGGACGATTCCTGTGCGGGGTTTTTTGTTGGCAGGCACGGGCCTGCGGCGAAGAGGCGCGGCGGACCATGAGCCGGCAGGACGACCAGAAAGGGCAACAGCGAAGTCGCGATCCGCAGATCATCCGCGAGGACTTGTTGCGGCCCAGCCACTATCTGGGCTACGACCGGGATGATCTGGGCTGCTATTTCCTCGGACGGGAAGCTTTTGAGCTTGCGGAGTCACAATTCCGCCGGGCCGTCTGGCTCAATCCCTATGAGCCGGTGTTCAAGATCCATTGGGCCGTTGCCTTAACCCATCTCAATCGCATGAGGGAGGCTCATGACCTGCTGGTCGGAGTCTTCAGGAATCGCCAGGACAATGCTCTGGCCCGCCAGTTGTGGCACCACTTCTGGCCGGCTGAACCACTCCCTGTACCGGAGCCGGCTTCGTCGGACCTGGGGAAGGTGGATCCTGCCACACAAGATCCTGCCCGTGAGGCGGAATGCCGCGATCCGCCGTGTTAGATGAAGCGATCATCGGTGGAGCTGCTTAATGGTGCGTTGGTCAACGAAAACACTCGGAGAAAGCGAGAAACACAAGGCCGGCATCACCGGCGATACCGTCGGCGATCCTCTGAAGGACACGGCGGGGCCGGCGATCAATCCGCTGATCAAGGTCATGAACATGGTCAGCCTGCTGATCATCGGGCTGATCCTACCGTACGATCACGAGATCATCGCCAAGCTTGGCGAACACAATGTCCAGGTGGCCGGCAAGAGTCCGGACGCCTTGTTCTGGGCGGTGGTTGTCGTGGGCGTTGGCGGCCTCGTGTGGGCCCTCTGGCAGTCGAAGCGAGAGACGCCCCAGCGGGGTTCGTTCAAGGCAGCACTGACAGGGGGATAGAGTGGGCAGAGACGTCAATCGCAGTGAACACCGTCCGGCTCATGTCAGCGTGTCCGGTTCCGGGGCGCATCGGGAATGTCTGACACGGGCCCTGCTCTCGGATGCCGGGAAGCAGCGCGGACGGCCTTCGCCGGACTCGATACGTTCCGTCATTGAGGCACTCATCCCATGCGTTTCCAGAGTATTCTGATTCCAAGCCTCGATGATTCTGCTGTGCAGGTGGCCGGTGAAGTCCCCGCCTTCTTTCGTGACCTGAATCTCGACCAGATCGTGGAGGCCATCACGGCGGGCCGGCGGGAATACGACCTCGCGCCGTTCTTCTATGCGCCCCTACATGACCTTGATGCGATTGCTTATCGTCAGGAGGTCATGCAGGATTTCGAGGACCCGAACCTGATTCAGGTCGTCGGGTCCTTTTCCCGGCGGATGCACGAAATACGCGTGCATCTGCCGCAACCGAAGGAGCACTACTACAGGTACGAAAGGGAACGATGGTTTCTGGACGCGGTGAGCATCTATTGCGAGGCCGTCGGGGAACTTGCCCATCGCCTCGCTGAGTTCGACCTGGGATCGCGAGGCATGCGTACCCTTCGCGAGTATCTGACGGAGTATGTAGCATCGGACTCCTTCCGAAAGCTCGCCGCAGAGGCGACATCGCTCAGGTCCGCCCTCTCCGCCATCAAGTACTGCCTGCTCATCCACGGTGGCCGCATCACGGTCCTCCGGTACGAAGGGGAAGGCGACTATAGCGCCGCGGTTGAGGCAAGCTTCCAGAAGTTCCGGCGCGGCGCGGCAAAGGACTATCGGGTCAAGGACTTGTGCTCGGAAAGCATGAACCACATTCAGGCGCAGGTGGTGGAGCGACTGGCGCGCCTTCATCCCGACACATTTGCCGCCCTGGAAGCCTATTACACGGAGCACGCGGATTACCTGGACGAGACGATATCGCGGTTCGACCGGGAGGTTCAGTTCTACGTCGCTTATCTGGCGCACATCGCAAGATTCCGGAGCGCCGGCCTGAGTTTCTGCTACCCGCGGCTTTCCCGCGAGTCCAAGGAGATCAGCGCTCGCCGCACGTTCGATCTCGCGCTGGCCGCCGCGCTCCTGGACAACGAGGCGACCGTCGTGACGAACGACTTCTTCCTGCGCGGCCCGGAGCGCATCTTCGTCGTCTCCGGCCCGAACCACGGCGGCAAGACAACGTTTGCCCGGACCTTCGGCCAGTTACACTATTTGGCCGCTTTGGGCTGTCCCGTCCCGGGCACCGAGGCGAGGCTTTTCCTGTACGACCGTCTCTTCACGCACTTCGAGCGCGAAGAGGACATCGAGACGCTGCGCGGCAAACTGCAGGACGACTTGTTCCGGATCCGCTCGATACTGGACCAAGCGACGCCGAACAGTATCGTCGTCATCAACGAGATCTTCTCGTCAACGACACTTAAGGACGCGGTCTATCTGGGCCAGAGGATCATGGCGAGGCTTTCCGCGTTGGACCTGCTTGGCGTGTGCGTCACCTTTCTGGAAGAATTGGCCTCCTTCAACGAGAAAACGGTCAGCGTCGTCAGCACCGTCGAGCCGGATGATCCGGCGATCCGCACTTACAAATTGGAGCGGAGGCCGGCCGACGGGCTCGCGTATGCCCTGGCGGTCGCCGAGAGGCACCACGTGACCTACGACTGGTTGATGAGGCGGATCAAGGCATGAAAGCACTGCTGATGCATCGGGATCGCGATTTCGACCTGGCGCAGGGACTTCCGTGGAACGAATCCGTGCTGACGCAGGACCTGGAACTGAATACCCTCCTGGACGCCATGGCGGGCGGCGACCGGTTCCTGTTCGACGTGGCGCGCAGGGGGCTCTTCTCGGGCCTGCGGAGCGACGTGGATACCGTCCTGTACCGGCAGGCGATCTTGAAGGACTGCCTGAAGAACCCTGCGGCGGTCAGGGAGTTCTATGATCTCACGGTGGAGACGATCAAGAGGAAGAGGACCGGCTGGCTCGGCATCCTCAGCCGCCAGCCGGCCGGAATCCTGAGCGAGTCGATCGCGCTGCTGGAGATGCTTATCGGCATGCTCAGGAAGCTGAGGGGCATCGCCAAGACGCACGCTGACCGATTCGACTCAGAGGGCTTCAAGGCCCTTTTTGCGATGATCGAGCGGGAACTGAGCGACGACTACCTCGCCGGCATCTGTCATCACCTGACGGAGCTGAAGTTTCGCAAGGGTCTGTTGCTGAGCGCTGAGCTGGGCGAAGGCAACGCGGGCATCAACTACACGCTATGCCAAGCGCACAAGAAGAGGCCGAGCTGGCTCCGGCGCATCCTCGGCCAGGGATCACCAGCGTACACCTTTCGCCTCGCCGATCGCGACGAGGCCGGCGCCAGGATCCTGTCGCAGATGCGGAACTGCGGGACCAACCTGGTGGCGAACGCCCTCGCTCAATCCGCCGATCACGTCCGCAGCTTCTTCGAGATGCTGCGGACGGAGTTGGCCTTCTACGTCGGCTGCCTGAATCTGCACGAGCGACTTGCGTCCAAGGGAGAACCGGTGTGCTTTCCCTGTCCGGTTCCCGCGGGTGAACGCAGGCTACGTTTCAGCGGTTTGTATGACCCCTGCCTTTCGTTGCTCACGGTACATCGAGTGGTAGGTAATGCCGTCGAGGCCGACGGGAAGAACCTCGTCATCATCACCGGTGCAAACCAGGGTGGAAAGTCGGTCTTTCTGCGCAGCATCGGTCTGGCCCAGATGATGATGCAATGCGGCATGTTTGTCGCGGCCCGGTCCTTCGAGGCCGAGCTCTGCACGGGCCTGTTCACGCACTACAAGCGGGAAGAGGACGCGACGATGAAGTACGGGAAACTCGACGAGGAGTTGGCGCGAATGAACGATATCGCCGACCATCTCGCGCCGAACGCGATGCTGCTGTGCAATGAATCGTTCGCCGCCACGAACCAGCGTGAAGGATCAGAGATCGCCAGACAGATCGCCTGTGCGCTGCTCGAAAGGCGCATCAAGGTGTTCTTGGTGACGCACCTGTACGAGTTTGCGCGCGGCCTGTTCGATAAGAGGCGGGAAGACGCCCTGTTCCTGCGCGCCGAACGGCAGGCGGACGGATCGCGTACCTTCAGACTCATCGAGGGTGAACCGCTGGAGACCAGTTATGGCGAAGACCTGTACCGGGAGGTCTTCCCGGACGGCACAGACAAAGAGGAACGGAATGAGGTTCCATCAGACAGACACCGTGATCAGGAGGATCGCCCTGCGCCGGCCGGGCCGGGCGCCGATCTGCGACAACCCGTTCGCACGAAAGGCATGAACCATGATATTTGCAGGGACGACGATCTCGCCGGGAATTGCATGCGGCCCCGCGCTGGTCTGGATGCCGGAGGATGAGCCGGTCCCGCGATGCGAGGTGTCGTCCTTATCGGTTCCGGACGAGAAGACACGGGTCGAACACGCCATGCGCAGGCTGCTCCGCGTCACCTTCGGGGCCTTCGATCTCGGCGCGGACAAGATGGCCGGCACTGCCGGCAGCCTCGAAGCGAATCCAATGCTTGGGTGCCGCCAAATCCGCGTGTTTCCGGACCATCCCGAGCAGTCCATCTGCCAGATGAGGGCGTTATTGCGGATGATGCGGAGAATCATTCCGGCCGGTCATCGCCACAATCGGCCGGTGAGCCTGTGCGGGGAGATGGCTTCCGACCCGATTTACACCATCATCCTGCTGGGGCTTGGAGTGGACGAACTCAGCGTGAATCCGGTCATGGTTCCGGCCATCAGAGCCTTACGGCCGGACGTCTGTGCGCCTTGCGCGCATGTTTCTGGATGCAGTGCGCTTGGGTTGCAGCCAGGAAAAAAGGGGGTCTGTCTCAGGGGGAGTCACCTATTCCCTGACCTGAATAGGTCTATCACCCATTAGCCCCCGTTTTGTCAAGCGCAAAGACTCCCTTGGCGAATCCGTTGGCAGATGGTTCGGCAGACGTTTCCGCGCAACCGTGTTGTCCTGCTCGCACTGAATCATCATCATGTTGTTGGTTGGATCTGCGGCTGGGGCCGCGGACTCTGGAGCTGGCCACCGAACTGGCGGCCTCGGTGGCCTTGGCCGTTGGGAGCATGCAGCCCCTGCCGCTGCTGCTCATCGACGATCATCGGCCCTATCCGGCCGCGATCCTGCAGGTCTTCGGGCTGATCCGGCATCGCCGTCGCAAGCGCGGCCGAGGGCGACGCAAGCATCCCGATCTGAAACCTCCGCCGGGCTTGTGGGTTGGGGTGGTGCGGAAGGTCCGCAATGCCACGGGCAAGCTGCTGCGGGTCCGGACGTGGGCCCTCTTCGGACGCAAGCGGGACATCGAGCGGCGGATGCGCCGTCTGCGCCTCGGCAGCCGGATCAACACCGCGCACATCGAGCGACTCAATGGGTCGCTGCGCGGTCAGCAAGCGCGTCTCGCCCGGCGAACGCGGAACGGTTCGCGGTTGGCCGAAGCCCTGCAGTGGTCGTTGGGGTTGTGGCGCGACCTGCACAACCGGACGCGCCCCACGGTTCGCCCGATGGACACACGCCCGCAATAGCGCTCGGACTGGCCGATGCGATATGGACGGTGCGTCACTATGTTCGGTGCGTGTTGCATGTCAGCGACCTGCACCGCATGATTGGTGCGGAGGAACGCCTGAACCGGTTTACCTCCGCCCTGGATGCCCGAAAACGGAAGAAGCGCTTATCAACATGAGGGACTGCTTTGTATTCGGGGCGAGGGGCGTTGGCAGTAAGTCACGACCGGGAGACGGGCCAGTTTTCGCGTTTACCTGGGACACGAACGGAATTCGTGAACCATGCTGAAACCGAAGCCAGCGATCACGTTCATTCTACCCAACCTACGCGCTGCTTGTCTTTGAGCACCCCGCTGGTGGAACTGGAGATGAAGACCACAAGCAGATGCCATAAGGCGACGCCGGAGACGCCTTCTGTTTTGCTCTGTCATTTCTTTTCTGAGGGCGAGCCATCAGCGTCCCCTGAAAATGTATGTCTCGACGTTCTGGCTTCCAGCTATCATGTCCTGAGCCGATTCTCGGCTGATCCAGGATCGCTTGCCATCTATGACGAGATGGCACCTGCCAGGTTCAGATGTTGTTAGAATCAGAAACCATCCGGGATGGTCCTTGCTGTCTCCTTCGTTTATGTAGAGGATTGAGTGAAGTCGATCAAGCTGTTGATTATCCTCAGCTAGAAAAAGCCGACTAGATAGAGAAGGGGGCAGAGAGTCCAGAAATGCTTGTGCGACGGAGCCAGGTTGCGTAGTGGCTCCCCGTGCATGATCCTGGAAGCTGACGGCGTAGGCCAACAAGGCGGACCTGCGCCACGCCTCTGTTTTTCTGGTACGGTATTCCCAAACGAGAAGAACAAGTCCGGCAATGCCGACGCCAACCAACAGCCAGACCGCAATGGACGGCTGCCATCGCATCCTCTTGTTGTCACCTACCACGCAATCCCATTCCGTCCTTCGTCAATAAGAGTCAGTTGCCGAGGTCATCCCAATCATGCCACATCCGTACCTTCCCTTCTGTCCACCAGATAGTGCCGAACTGGCTTATCATGTTCTCCCAATTCTTGCTCTTCTTGGCTTCACAGACGTAGAGAATCACCGTCGATAGCTTGTGATGTTGCGACGATGTACCATCATAGCTACTGATACCTACAAGCTCATCGTCATTCTCCGCTGCATCGGCAGCCCAGATAATGCCTTCGGCTCCATGAGCGACAATCGCCCAAGCGGCGATGTTTTCGTTTCCAAGATGTGATAAAACGACCGCTTTGGTTGCCCCTCTGATGTCAGAAACGAAGTAGCCCTGGTTCCGGAAATCACTGGCAATATCCTTCCACTCCATAACCGCCCACCAGAGATCAGCCGCATCGCCCCCCTTGGCCCAGAACTTCCAGCCAACCTTGATGTGTCCCAGGTGAACGTAGGCGGTATTGGGAACAGTATACTTGCAGTCAGCTCCAATCTTGGCTGTCGAAGATTGGGGAATCCCATCATTCATCGCCTTCAGCCATAGTTTATATTCGCTTGGCTCAAGCTTCACCAACTCCGCAAGCGTCTGAATCGTATCGCCCTGCTCGGAGGTAACAACCGCTCGGGGCTCGCCATTACGCTCAATCTTCCACAGACCGTATGGATCGACATAAATGATCGGATTGTTGTCAACGAAACGATAGACGTTCCCATTCGCCCTCTCGCCGTCAATTGGATCACGGGGAATGAAGCTCGTTGCCGGTCTCGCCGCTTGGCGGACCAGCACCGCGCCGGGCTCGGCAATCGGGTCTCGGTTCAGGAAGCGGCCCAGGCGTGGGCTATAGTAGGCCGAGGCGGCGTCGGCCATCAATACGGAAACGAGCAATCCCATCCCGATCGTAAGAACGTTTCTTTGACGCATTTTCTTTACCTCTCAATGTCGCCTACCGACTGGCGTTAGGATAACCTGTTTGATGCTGTCCTGCAAAACCTGGCTGTTGGGGTTGGCCAGGAACGCCCGGATGCCCCGAATAGTTCGGGATTCCGGGCTGATGTTGCGTGGGAGCTCCCGGCTGTACCGGCTGCCCGTATGTCCCGACCGATGGTCCCGTCATTTGTTGATAGATTTGGGCTGTCGGGTCGTCGGGATCGGGCGGCCTCGGTCCGTACTGCCAAGCTTCCGCAGCTGGGTTCTGGGCATACCTCGGTCGCGGGACCGCTCCGCAGACCACTCGCAGCGCCGTGAATGTGTTGGTATCTCGGGGTTGCAGGCGGTGGGCTTCGGCGAAGGCCGCGCGGGCCTCTGTCAATCGGCCATTCTGATGCATGCACATGCCGCGATGGTGCAGAAAGTCGGCCAGTTCCGCCTCTGGTGACATCGACGTGAGAAACACGCCGGTCGCCATATCGGCCTCGCTCAACGGCTTCGGCCAGCTACGGTAGTACTCGTCCGGATGGTAGCTGACGCCCCCATTGGTCGCTCCCTCGATGTTGAACCGCTCCTTGCCGTCATCCCAGCGGCAGAATAAGTGCTCCCTGGTTGCCACGAGCTTCATCGGGTAACCGAGCCGTCTGCCAATGGCCACGTACATGACTGGCATGGAAGCGCAGGTACCGCCGTTGGCACCCGGCAGCATCCCGTGAAGGAACATATCGCGAGAATCTCGGAAGTCAGGTTCGTAGATGCGATCCGGGTTGTACCGAACGCCGCAATCCTCCTGGAGGCACTGGACGATGAACTCAGCCCGCAGGCGCGCTTCCGAGTGGTTATAGTGCTCGGCGTAACGAGGATCGGTCACGCGGTATAGGTGGCGCAGCGTCTCGAACTTGACCTTGGCGGCCCATTCATCGAGCTTGGCCAGGATAGCGGGGATGTCGAGGTTCTCGGCGCCGGGTAGACCTTTAGCGCAGAGCAGGTTCACCAGGGCGACATCGATCTTGGCGAGTTGCTCGGGCGTCATGGCCAGGAGGTCGTAGTGCGAGGCGGGTATGGACTGGGACACTTCCTGAACTGGCGGCTGGTTCGGCCGGGCTCGGCTAACAGCTACGAAGGCTGCGGCGGTGACGCCAGCGCCGATTACGAAAGTCGCCAGGTAACCGAGTTTCGTCCATCGGTGGCTTGCGGGAGCTGGGGAGGTTTGGTGCCGCTTACGTTCTGTGTTAGCGGGCGAGCCCTTCCCTGACTTGTGTCCCGCGCGCGACATGAGCGATACTCCCAAGTTGACCCGTATTGTCACCGCGCACACGGCCGTGTCAAGCCCGAACTTGGTCCGAACCCGCTGTGGTCACCCGTGGCCCGGCGGAGATCTCGTGGCTGGCGACAGGGGAATCATAGAACCGATAGCCTCCTTATGCGACGGTAATCGCGCATAACATCATTCTAAACAATGAGTTATGTGCTCCAGGTGACGACCTAACAAAAAAAACTTGCCCGGCTTTTTACGAATTGCCCCTGTCGCCGGAAATAAGTGGTTGACGAGCGAGTGGTATGCTCGCGGTACAGGCATCAACCAAGGAGGTCATGACGATGCAGACGACGGGACTGACGTTCGACGAGTACGTGGACCTGCGGCTCCGACCGCCGGCAGGGGCGGACCGGGCCTTTCACGAGGCGGCCGAGATGGAGCGGGAACGGATGTTCCCCATGACGCTGACAGCGGCTTCGAGCCATCTCCGATCGCGGGGTTACGACTGCAAGCCGGCGATGCTGGAGATGTTGATTGAGAATCGCGTCGTGGCGCCCGCCGGGCCGGACGCCTGGTCGCAGGGGGATGTGGATGCTGCCGCCGAACATTTCGAGGACTGCCAGCTCTTCACCCCCTACGCGGCGATGTGCGTGGCGCTGGGGTGTCGCTACGCCGACTTCCTGCGGCCGCTGCGCGAGGCAGCGGAGCGCGAGTCGACCAGGTACGGCCGGCGCGTGCCCGACGACGATCAGTACTTCGTCATGCACCGGGTGCCGCCTCGGGAGACCAGTCCGGCGGTTATTTCCTTCACGCTGTGCGATGACATCCGAGAGAGGCTCGAACGCGGCGAGGAGGTGTAAATGAACCCCTCACCGCAGGAACTGAAGCTGACGCCCGACCTGCTGGAATACGCCAGGGCCGTGGCTCTCAAGGAGGCCCCCAAGCACTGCGGGTCAAGGATCAGCTACGACGACGTGGTGCAGGAAGCGATCCTGCACCTGCTCAGCAGGCCGCCAAAGTTCGACCCTTCACGGGGCGCGAGCGAGAAGACACTCATCTACACCATCGTACAGAGGGCCGTCATCAAGTACGCCGAGCGCGAGAGGAAGCACGTATCGCCGCTACGGCCGTTTGATGAACCGGCAGACGAGTCGTCGGGCGCCCTTGCCGGCCCGACGGAAGATCAGATGCGAACCCATCGGCGTCTGACGGGCAAGGGCCCGACCAAGCATGCGACGCTGCAGGCGGTCGTGGATGAAATGCTCATCTACATCGACAACGAGGAAAGCCGGGCGCTGTGCAGGTTGTTCATCGAGTGCGACGGCAACACCAGCGCGACAGCGCGGCGCATGGGTATGACCGAGGGCGCCATTCGTTACCGCCTGAAGATGCTCGCGCCGAAGCTGCTGGCAGCGGGATTCAATCCATTCTCGCAAGGAGGCGACACATGACGGCCATTGCTACCGACAATCTGTTGCTGACGGCGCCCGAGGTCGCCATCGAGGCCGGTGGCGAACCCAAGCGCCCGCGTATCAGCATCACGGCATACACCGGTGGGCTGATGCGGGTGCCCGGCTGGGGTGACGTCGTGATCGACTTGGCCGGTTTGGACGCCGCCGGTCAGATCCCGCTGCTGGCCGACCACGACGCGCGAGTGGGCGGCGTGGTAGGACACGGTGAGGCTCGCGTTACCGATGGCCGATTGGTCGTCGCGGGCGTCATGAGTGGCGCGGGCGAAGCGGCCCGGCAGATCGTGGAGATGACGTCCGGCGGGTTCGCGTTTCAGGCTTCGGTCGGTGTCGAGCCGGTCGAACACGAGCGCATCAAGCCGCGCGAAAGAGTACAGGTCAATGGGCGGTCGCTGTCATCGCCGCGCGGGTTCGCGCTGGTCAAGCAGGGCCGGCTTCGGGAAGTGAGTATCACGCCGTTGGGCGCGGACGCAGGCACGTCCGTAGCCATCGCGGCGTCAGGTCATGCCAAGGAGTGGTTGCATATGAACACGGACGTTCAAAACGCAGATGAGCAAGAGATTCGCGCCAACGAGCGGCAGCGGATCGCCGAGATCGAGAACCTTTGCCGCAAGCCGGACGGCGGCTGGGGCCGGATGCAGGCGAAGGTGGACGAACTGAAGGCCTCGGCTATCGCGGGCGAGCTCAGCGCGCAGGATCTGTCGGCCGAGTTGCTGAACATCCTGCGCGAGTCACGACCGAAGGCGCCGATGGCCTACACTCCGCAGCCCGTCGGCGGCGTGGCCACGTTGGAAGCGGCGCTGTTGAAGCGACTGGGCCTCACCGCGCTGGGTGAGAAGGCCCTCGGCGCGATCGCGATGGAGCACGGCGATCGGCTCAAAGCGACCCATACCCTCGACATCTGCCGGGCGGCGTTGATGCTGGACGGTGCGGACGTACCCCACGGACGCGAGGAGATGGTCCGCGCGTCTCTGTCCTTGGCTTCGCTGCCGCAGGCGCTCGGCAATCTGGCCAACAAGCTGCTGCTGGACGCTTACGACGAGGCCCCGGCGACCTGGCGAGCGTTCTGTTCGGTACGGTCGGTGGCCGACTTCAAGCCGCACACCGCGATCCGCCCGAGCTTCACCGGCCAGTTGAAACACGTCGCGCCGGGCGGCGAAATCAAGCACGGCCAGGTCGATGAGTGGTTCACGCAGTTTCAGGTGGATACGTTCGGCAAGATGCTGAGCATCGACCGGCGCGACATCATCAATGACGACCTGGGCGTGTTCGACGAGACGGCCCGGGCGTTCGGCCGTGCCGCGATGCGGAAGCTGTCCGACCTCGTGTACGAGACGTTGCTGGGCAATGCGAACGGCTTCTTCAGTACTGCCAACGGCAACTACATCGAAGGCGCGGACGCGGCGCTGAGTTTCGACAGCCTCGCGCTGGCGATCACGGCGATGATGCTTCAGCGCGATGACGAGGGCAACGATCTCGATCTGCGGCCGGCTACGTTGCTCGTGCCGCCGGAGCTTCAGCCGACGGCCAAGGCGTTGCTCGAAAGCGAGTTCATCCAGCAGATCGCCGAGAAGATGCCGACGGGCAACTCGTTGCGTCGGGCGGTGAGCATCGAGGTCGAACCGCGTCTGAGCAACAGCGCGAAGTTCGGCGCGGCGGCCAGCGATAAGCACTGGTATCTGTTCACCAGCCCGGCTAATACTCCGATGGTCACAGCCTTCCTCAACGGGCGTCAGCAGCCGACGGTCGAGTTCTTCGGTCTCGATCAGGACGTGAACACCTTGGCGGTAAGTTGGCGCGTGTACCATGACTTCGGTGCCGCACTGGTCGATCCGCGGGCCGCCGTCCGATCGAAGGGCCAGGCGTAACGTGATCCTGCCGTGGGGCGGGCGCGCGGATCGGCGATCCTCATCCACGTCGATCACGTCGCCCGCCCCATCATTGACCCGACAGCCATCAAACCACCGACCCAACGCACGACAACGGAAGACGGCGGTTACGGACCGCGCCATGGCAATGGAGTGCCTGATGACAACGGTGACACTGGACAGGAAGGACGCGACGGATCGCGTGGGCGATTTCGAGATGCGCGTGGTGACCGGCGAGCGCACGTCCGAATCCGAGGAACGCTGGTCGAGGCGGTCGGAGATGATCGCGACGTGGCTATTGGATGAATGGAAGCGTCAACAGCGTGAGATTGCCCAGAGGAACTGATCATGCTGGCGATCAGCCAATCAACTGCCGAGTCTGATCTGGTGCGCCACTACGACGACGGTGCGGGCCGGCCCAACGCGACGCGCGAGAAAGAACGTGCATTTCGCCAGGGATTCCTCGAAGAGGCCCAGCGTATCGTGCGCGAGTGGATCGATCCTGACGAGGACACGTTCGATCCATGGGGCGAGGAGCAGGCCGCCCTTCAGCTTCGGCTTCGCGTTCGTGAGCGCTACACGGTGTATGGGGCCGGGTACGGACCCGGCTGCGCAGGGCGAAAGACTTATCACCTCGGATATCGACCGGGACACGGAGTGCCCTCCGCCCGTGCGCGCGGTCGACATCATGCTCTCGCGTACGTCACGCAGGCTTGGGACGAGATGGACGACCTCGATACGTTCGAGCGGCTGATCCTTCCGGCCTGGCTCACGGCAGTTGAGCGCTGGGTCCGTGAGCCGATTCGACCTTCGGTCATCACAGCGCCGCCGAGGCCGTTGGAGATACCGGGCGTGGCGGATTACTTGGATGACATGCGTCAGAGAAAGGCACCATCAACAGAGATCATGCGTAACGAATCCGGCAGGTTGGTCCCGCTGTGCGGTTCGCAGGGCGGGACAGCGTCTCCGCGAAGACTCGAACTCGTCCGCGCCGACCAGATCGAAATGCGTCCGCCCGATTGGCTGCTTCGCGGCATGCTCGAACGCGACACGTTCGCCCTGGTCTTCGGTGATCCCGGCAGCGGCAAATCCTTCCTGGCGATCGACTGGGCATGCCGCGTCGTGACGGGGACACCCTGGCGCAGCCATGACGTCACGCAAGGCCCGGTCGTCTACGTGGCCGGAGAGGGCCAACAGGGATTCGGCAGACGCATCCGGGCGTGGAGTGAGTACAACGGCGTAAGCCTGGCTGACGCGCCGTTGTACGTCGCCCCTGCAGTGGCAATTCCTGAAGCGCGTGATCTGATCGCACTCGTTCAGGCCATCCACGATGTGGCGGGCAAACCGACGTTGATCGTGTTGGACACCCTGGCGCGGTGCTTTGGTGGTGGCGATGAAAACAGCACCCAGGACATGAGCCAGTTCGTCTCCGCCTGCGACGTTCTGCGGAGGCAATACGGCTGCACGATCCTGGTGGTGCATCACACCGGCCATGCCGATAAGAACCGCGCCCGGGGTGCCATCGCCCTCAAGGCGGCACTCGATGCCGAGTACCGTTTGGTCAACGACGACAAACTGTTGCTGACAGCGACGAAGATGAAAGACTCGGAGACACCGCCGCCGGTTGCCATGGAACTGGTTCCCGTTGAACTGCCTGGCATTGTGGACGAATACGGCAACCCGGTCACGTCGGCAGCCATCGAGGTGCTCGATGCCGATACCGGCGCAATCATATCGAAGGCCAAGACGATCAGGCCGCGAGGAAAATGGCAGGACGTTGGCTTCGGGGTGGCGCGTCGGCTGGTCGCCGCCAGTGACGATGGGTGCGTGTCCATCAACGCTTGGCGCGATGAGTGTCAAGCCGCCGGGATGGTTCGGCAGAACCAGCATCGGGTGCTTGAGGGCTTGGTGAACCGTGGTGAGATCGCCGTGAGCGATGGTGTTTTGAGCATCGTCACAACCTGAACGTCACGCGTCACGCCCACGTTCGCCCCCTTAGGGGGGCGAAACGTGACGTGACGTGGCCTTGAGATGAGATGTGCCAACGTGACGACGAAACGTGACGCATTCAACACATTGCGAATACAAGACTTGTGAAGATCGTCACATCTCGGCATAGCGTAAAACGTGACGATGTGACGCTACGAGATGTGACGGAGCGTCACGTTTGCCAAACGTGACGCCTGCGGCATGGGTCCTCCCGGGCATCGAGCCTTGCCGATGGCCTTGGGAACAGCGCCCAATCCCATGAGAGTTTGTTTACCAGGGTGAGCATTCTGCCGTAACGCCGGGAGGTGGCTATGAACGGATTCCTGACGCGACAAACGCTCCTGGAGGCCACCTGGCGCCGTCTGGGCGACAGTCGTGGCTGTTATCGTCGCCGATGTGTGGAATGTGGCCACATCCTGTACGCCAGTCGGCCGGAGGCGCAATACTGCCGCCCGGCCTGTCGCCAGCGGGCCTACCGGCGGCGGGTGCGGTTTCGCCGGGAATCCGCCTTGATGTTCTCGGCGAATTGAGCCCTCATGGTGGCGGTATCCGTGAACCGCCGACACGAAAGGAAACGCCATGATCGCTACCACCGACACCATTCCCGCCGTCGCGTACCTGCGCCGCTCGACGGACAAGCAGGAGCAGAGCATTGGTGACCAGCGGCTCGAGATCGCCCGGCATGCCGAGGAACAGGGCTATCAGATCATCCGCGAGTACGTGGATGATGCCATCAGCGGCACCAGCGCCGACGAGCGCCCGGGCTTTCAGCGCATGATCGCCGACGCCGCCCGCGGCGACTTCGCGGCCGTCATCGTCTGGAACTCCGATCGGTTCAGTCGTGGCGACGTGACCGAGACGGAGCACTATCGCTACCTGCTGCGGCAAGCGAACGTAAAGGTGCTGTCGGTCACCGAAGACTACCTCGCCCGCGATGGTATCGATGGCGACGTGCTGCGAACCGTGAAGCAGTTCCAGAACCGCCAGTACTCGATCAGCCTTTCACAGAACACGCTGCGCGGGCAGATCAGCGCCATCATGGCCGAGTCCGATCCCGGCCGGGCCGCACCGTATGGCTACGATCGAGAAATTCTCGCGCCCGACGGGTCGGTCATGTTCCGCATCCGCTTCTGCCCGGGCCGGGTGCGCGAGGTTTACGACAAAGACGGCAAGCTACAGGCCACGTATGCGAAGGGGCAATCGCTATTGAAACCCGGCAAGGAATGCAAGGCGCGGCTGGTGTTGAGCGATACCGAGCGCGTCCAGGTGGTCAAGGACATCTTTCGTATGTGCCTCGATGGCCTCGGCTTCGCATCCATCGCCGCCGAGTTGAATGCCAAAGGTATCCCCGGTCCGCTCCGCGAGGTATGGGGCTTCACCACCGTCAAGGCCATCCTGGAGAACCCGACGTACCGTGGCGATCTCGTCTGGAACCGACGGACGGAAGCGAAGTTCTATCGCGTCGAGAACGGTCGAGCTCAGAAGCGCGAACGCCAAATCGGCGAGGCCAAGGTCGTCAAGACGCCCAAGGACGAGTGGGTCGTCGTGCCGAACGCCGTGCCCACTATCATCAGCCGCGAAGATTGGGACAGGGTTCAGGTGATGGTGGCCAAGCGTCGCCGGGCCAAGGGCGGGGCCGGGCATCGCAACCGGCGATGGCTACTGACGGGCGTCCTCGAGTGCGGCGACTGCGGCCACAAGTTCTGGGGCGACCCCAGGCGCAAGGGCCGCATCGAAGGCCGCGCGCCGGTCGTCACCAACTACTACACCTGCTCCGGCCGACGTTCGCATGGCAAAACCATCTGCGAGGTTCCCTCGACATTGCGGACCGAGCAGATCGAGGAATGGGTACTCGGCAAGCTGGCAGACATCATCGCCACCGACGAAGACGGTATCGATGCCGCCATTCGGCGGTTCGTGGAATCGGTTGGCCGAAACGACACCGGCGGTACCGATACCGAACGCATCGCCCGCGAACTCAAGCAGATCAACGACACGGTGACAGCGCTGACGATGAACATCGATCCCGCCAATCTGGCCATGCTCAACGATCGCCTGACGCAGATGCGGCTTCGCAAGGAATCCTTGGAGCAGGAACTTCAAGTGGCTCAACAGTCCAGCAGTAACCAGGATGCGGCGGCCATGCGGAAGTGGGCAAAGGCACAACTGGCCGGCTTGCAGGCAGCGATGAATGGAATGCGGAACGACCGAACGCGAGAGGTGATCGGAACTTACGTCGACCGCATCATCGTCTGGCCGTCGCAGAAGCGAGGCGAGATGATTCTGAACGCTGCCGCGCAACCCCTATGGAAAACCCACGATCGCCCTTGCGGACGGTCGTGGGCTAACAGAATCGGGGCGACTGGATTTGAACCAGCGACCTCTTGACCCCCAGTCAAGCGCTCTAGGCCAGGCTGAGCTACGCCCCGGTCATGGTCTTGCGAACGGGCTATGTCGCGCGGGCCGTGGCTCGGTCTCGGCGAGGCCAGGACGAACCGCAACCCCACATCATACACCGATAGGAGTCTAACATATCTACGCGGCGAGGTAAACCAGCCGGGGCAGGAGAACCTTGCCCGCTTGCCCGCGGAAGCCGAGCGTATGGTCCAGGGCATGAGCGGTCTGCCGCTCCGTCTTACCCGCTTGCCCGCGGAAGCCGATCGGAAGCTTGGCATCGCCTTGTGTCATTGTATACTCGCCCGTCTGGAGCGTTTACCCGGCTCTTGCCCGCGTGGCTGAAACCCTGCAAGGCCCTCAGAATCCAAAGGAGGTGCGGCTTATGATTCCCCTGCAAGCACGGACGGGTCTCCAGGTGCTGTCGTCTGTTCTGATACTCGTTGTCGGCTGCGCCGGGGCGAGGCAGGGTGGAACCGGGCCCAAAATCTACGTCTGTACCGATCTGGAAGGGGCCAGCGGAGTGTACACGTTCACCCAGACGCGGGAGCGAGACACGCCGGCGGCCGTGCAGGCCCGTGAGTACTTCATGGGCGACCTCGCGGCGGTTGTCCGCGGGCTGCGGGATGCCGGGGCGTCGGAGATTGTGGTGCTGGACGGACATGGCAACGGGGC
The DNA here is from genome assembly GCA_035384605.1 of Phycisphaerae bacterium. Taxonomy (NCBI): domain Bacteria; kingdom Pseudomonadati; phylum Planctomycetota; class Phycisphaerae; species Phycisphaerae bacterium. The sequence goes on along the minus strand of DAOOIV010000063.1, from coordinate 12,100 downwards.
GATTCTGCCCCACTTGATGCCGGCGGGGGCAACGTGCATCACCGGCACACCTCGGCCGGGCCCTCTGGCGGGCCTGGACGACACCTTCGACGGGCTGGTCTTCCTCGGCTACCACGCGATGAAGGGCACGCCGGACGGAGTGCTGAATCACACGCAATCGTCACGAAGCGAAAACCGCTACTGGTACAACGGCGTCGAGTCCGGCGAATTGGCCCAGGACGGGGCCATCGCCGGCCACTACGGCGTGCCGCCGATTCTGGTTACCGGCGACGAGGCCACCTGCCGTGAGGCCCGACAGTTTTTCGGAAATGACTGTGTCACGGTCGCCGTGAAAAAGGGCCTGAGCCGCGAGGCGGCCGAGCTTCGGCCGTTTGCCGAAACCCGCAAAGCGCTCTATGAGGGAGCCAAACGCGCCGTCGCGGCCATCCCCCGCTGCAAACCGTATACCATCAAGCTCCCGATCCAGGCAAAGAAGCAGTGGCTGGCCTTCGATAAGCCCGATGCCCCGGGACGGCTGGAAACTAAGGAAGGAACGATCACCGATATCCTGAAGCTGCTGGATTTCTGAGTCGTGCCAGTTGTCAGCTCTTGGCCTGCAGCCGGACTGAGGCAGGAGCGCTCCTGGCTCGAGCTTCCGCGCCGGCTTTGGTCATCGACATTCCATGCCACCCCCTCCAACTCCCCCTTGGTAAGGGGGAGAGAGAGACCCGTTCCGGCTTCCCCATTGGTAAGGGGGAGAGAGAATGTCGCGGTGCTGCTGCAGGTACATGGCTGCGTGCAGCAGGGCCCGCAGCTCCACCAGGTAGTCCGAGGGTAGCTCTTGACAGGCTGTGGCGATGGCGTCGGTATGAGGGGCGTAGCACACTTGTGCATTTTGCATGGCAGGTTCTCGCAGCCGGCCAGGCAGGCGCGGGAGATTGGTTAGCAACAGACTGGGCAGCCCAAAGGCGAACCGCCTTTCTGGGGGGCGCAACCCAAACGCACAGTGACCGGAAAACACCCGCGCAAACCGCACCGCTCTCTGGCCGCAAGGCACCAAGTCGGTCGACGTGCGGTCCCGCGCTACGAAAAGATCCAGGCAGCCTGTGGCAATAGCCGAGCCCCATATGCGTTGTACGCAGTAAGCGGCAACGGGCTGGAGGATCTGTTAGGGCCCGTGTAAGGGGGCTGCTTGAAGCGCCAGCGTGTGGCCGACGCGGATCCGGGATTTCGAGAATACCTGAATGTCTGCATACGCAAAGGGGAGTTTATCATGCTGTTACGGTTGAACGGATGGATGGTGGCATTGGCGGCGGGGGTTGGCTGTCTACTGGTGACTTCTGCGGTTTTCGGACAAGGCAAGGCGGATCCGAAGGCCGCTAAGTTGTCGAAGCTTCTGGAGAAACACCCGGATGCGGACGCAAACAAAGACGGGAAGCTGACGGCGGAGGAGGCCGAGGCCTATCTTCAGGCCAAGCGGGGGCCGGGTAAGGGCGGCTTGGGGCTGGGGATGCGTGGGCCCGGCCCGGGTCCGTGGGGCAAGGGTGATCCCGCCCAGATGCTTAAGATGCACCCCGAGTGGGACACCAACGGGGACGGGGCGCTCAGCGACGAGGAAATTCAGGCCGGCCGTTCGGCTATGTGGGGCATGAGCCGTGAGGAGGTTGCTGCCAAGATCCTCGAGAAGCAGCCTGAAGCCGACACTGACGGGGACGGCAAACTGAGCCCGGAGGAGTTCGCCGCGTTCCATAGGGGCAGGCCCGGCGGACCACCGGTGGCACCCTGGGCGGGTCTCGATCGTCTCATCGAGCAGTTTGCCGAGGCGGACCTCGATGGGAACGGCGAATTGAGCAAAGACGAGCTGATCAAGTTCCGTCAGAAGTTCGGTCCCCCGTGGGGGGCGGGGATGGGACTGCGACTCGGGCAGTTCGGCGATCGACCGATTCCCGAGCAGGCGAGGGCTAAGATGCTCGAGAACCATCCGGAAGCCGATACCGACAAGGACGGGAAGCTCAGCGACGCGGAGATGAAAGCCTTCTGGGAACAGAACCGCGGCAAGCTCGGCCTGGGAAAGGGGGAGAGAGCCGGCAAGGGCCTTGGCGAAGGCAAAGGGCGACAAGGGAAAGGGGCCAGGGGTGGCCAAGGTGGTGCCATTGGTCAGCAATAGGAGGATGCGGGAGCGCTCACGCTGAAAGGCGGAATCTCATAACGCTTTCCGGAACAGTGTGAGACAGGTTTCACGTCCGTCGTTGAACGGCAGAAACCCGGTCCCACACCCGGCTTTCAAGGCGCACATAAGACTGAAGAGCCGTGGACGACCGGTTCGCAGGCAGGGCCGATTCTGGGGGATGCCCGGCAGTAGAGTGACCTGGTTTTCGGAGTCCAGGGCTCTTCATTTTTGCGCGCGGCAAGGAGCAGAGGCGCCGGGATGAACTCCGGAATGATTCACCCGGGGCGCTTCGGCGGCAACCTCATGTCGAGAACGCGAACCAGGAAGGCCAACTGGTCGGCGGCCTCTTCAATGCGTTTGCTGGTCGGCTTCCCGGCGCCGTGGCCGGCACGGGTTTCGATGCGGATCAGAACGGGGGCGGGGCCGGCCTGTGCCGCCTGGAGGGCAGCGGCAAACTTGAAGCTGTGCGACGGCACGACACGGTCGTCGTGATCGGCGGTGGTAAGCAAGGTGGCGGGATAATGCGTGCCGGGCTTGAGGTTATGGAGGGGGCTGTACGCCCTGAGCACGGGGAACATTTCGGGGTCATCGGGACGGCCGTACTCGCTGGTCCAGGCCCATCCGATGGTGTACTGGGAGAAGCGAAGCATATCGAGGACGCCGACGGCGGGCAGCACGGCACCGAAAAGCTCCGGCCGCTGGGTCATGCAGGCCGCGACCAGGAGGCCGCCGTTACTGCCGCCGTGGATTGCCAGCCTGGCCGGGCGCGTGTAGTTGTTGGCGATCAGCCACTCGGCCGCGGCGATGAAATCGTCGAAGCATTTCTGCTTGTTCTTGAGACGGCCGGCGTTGTGCCAATCCTCGCCGTATTCGCCGCCGCCGCGGATGCAGGCTTCGGCGTAAACGCCGCCCATTTCCATCCACGCCACGCGGGTGATCGCAAAACGCGGCAGGTTCGGGATCGAAAAACCGCCGTAGCCGTACAGCAGCGTGGGGGCGTCGCCGTCGAGCTTGAGTCCTTTGCGGTGGGTTATGAACATCGGCACGCGCGTGCCGTCCTTGCTCGAGTAAAACACCTGACGCGTCTGGTAATCATCGGGATTGAAGCGGACTTTCGGTTTCTTGTAGACGATGCTCTCGCCGGTCTTGACCACGTAGCGGTAGATGGTGCCGGGCGTCGTGTAGCCGGTGAATCCGTAAAAGGTTTCGCGGTCGGTGCGTTTGCCGTCGAATCCCCAGGTGTTTCCGATGCCGGGCAGGGTCACCTCGCGTACGAACCTGCCGCCGAGGTCGAAGACCTTGACCTGCGAACATGCGTCCTTCAGGTAGCTCGCCAGGAACACGTCATCCACGACGCTAACCGAATCGAGGGTCTCAGGCGCCTGGGGTATGAGTTCCTTCCAGTGGTCCCGCCGGGGGTTGCGGATATCGATCGCGACGACGCGACGGCGAGGGGCGTCCAGGTCGGTCCGGAACCAGAAGATCGGCCCGTCATTGTCGATGAAGGCATACTCGGCGTCGAACTCATCGAGCAAACGGACGACCTCGGCGCGGTCCTGCCTGAGGTCGAGGTAGTAGACGCGGTTTTTGGGCTCGGTGCCCTCGGAGACGTAGATGATGAGGTACCGGCCGTCGTCGGTCACCTGACCGGTGAACATCCACTCCTTCCGGTCGGGGCGGTCATAGACCAGGCGATCATCGGACTGCGGGGTGCCTAAGCGGTGAAAATACAGTTTTTGATAGTAATTACTGGATTGCAGCTTCTTGTCATCCGGTTCGTCGTAGCGGCTGTAGAAGAACCCGCTGCCGTCGTGCGTCCAGGAGATTGCGGAGAACTTCACCCAGTTGATATGGTCGGGCAGGTCCTGTCCGGTCTGGACGTCGCGGACGTAGAGTTCGTTCCAATCGCTGCCGGCCCGGGCGATGGCGTAGGCCAGAAGCTTGCCGTCGGCGGTGACGTCGGTGCCGGCCAGGGCGACGGTTCCGTCGGGCGAGAGGGTATTGGGGTCGAGCAGGACCCGGGGTTGGCCGTCCAATCCGTCGGCCACGTAGAGCACCGACTGGTTCTGCAGGCCGCTGTTCCGCAGGAAGAAATAGCGACCTGCGGTCACGGTGGGGACGTCGAAGCGCTCGTAGTCCTGGAGCTGGGTAAGGCGTTCGCGAATGGCCGTCCTGGCGGGGATCGACTCCAAGTAGGCGAAGGTGACACGGTTCTGGGCCTCGACCCAAGCCTGGACCTCGGGCGAATCGAGGTCCTCGAGCCAGCGGTAGGGATCGGGGACTTTGATGCCGTGGTAGTCGTCGACGACGTCAACGGTTCTGGTCTGGGGATAGACGAGTGCTGGAGTGCGTGTCGTCGACACCCGGCCGCAGCCGGAGACCCCGGCCGATAGGGCCACGATCACCATCGCTGTACGATATCGCATGGAAGAGAGCCTCCTGTTGGGTCGCCGAGCTTTGTCCGGCGAGCCAGACCAAGCATGCTATCGGGTGGAAGGACCGCCGGCCAGCACCGGATGTGGGACGAAGGTTTCCCATTTTGACGTTGGGTTCGTTTGGTGGGGGAAGCTGTCAGGTCTCAGCTTGCGGCAGACTGCCAGAAGCAGTTCTGTCCCTTGGAATGCTGATCGGTGGCTGGTTGCTCTTTCGTTGGGTTCGTTTGGCAGGGGAAGAACTGGAGCAGAGCGCCTTGCTCCTGGCTATTGGCCGTCAGCTCCAGGGTCTTGGCGTCGGGCGAAGGGGATGGGATTCGGTTGTCAAAGAGCGCCGGCGGGGGCCATGGGCGGCTACCGGTTCGGTTCCGGTCGGCGCGCAGAGTCTCCGCTGGTGATGTCGGGAGGAAAACACGCGGGGTGCTCCGGTAGGGACGGGCGGAGCGGAGGAGGAAGGGAGGTGTTGGGCTGTTAGTCTGTTGGGCTGTTGGGTTCCAGCTTGGCTGAGCTGCTTTGGTTGGGGTCTGGAAGCCTGTCCCTTTGCTCTCGACCCGATGCACTGGCCCCAAGTCCTCAGCCCCAAGCCCGGCCGTTTGGGGGCTCAACGTAGGGGGGAACATGCTGTTATTGCCGGCCCATGGGGGAAGACGGGAGGGGCACGGCGTGCGGGTGGGGAATCCACACAAGAGGCCCAAGCAATCTCCACCAAAAAGCATCAGCCAGCAAGATAGCCCCTCGCCCGGATCCCGCCACTGGCGCTTCAAAAAGCCCTTGACAGCCTGTTTGGGCGATGTTAGGATTTATACCGATGCTGATGTTGCTGAAAATGGGCAGATCGCGTGTGGTACCCGGAAGCCCATAGGCTGGGGCGGGGACAATGATCAGTCTTCCAAACTGCTACGCACATACTCTGGCCGGCAAATCGAGGGACGAGTGGCAACCCCTAGATCTCCATTTGAATTCGGTTGCCAGCATAGCGTCGGATTATGCACGACCCTTCCAGTCGGATTGCTGGGCACACGTTGCCGGGTGGCTTCACGATCTTGGCAAGGCCCATCCCCAGTTCCAGGCCTATCTGGCCAGGGCGAACGGTCTTGAGGCTTCAGAACATGACGCCAGCGTTTGGGGCGGACGTGTCAATCACTCCGGGGCTGGCGCGGTTCTGGCCGTTGAGCACTGGCCAGGTATTGCCGGGAAGACGCTCGCTTATGTCACGGCGGGGCACCACGCCGGACTTGCAGATTGGAACAGCGCGGACAGCGGGGCCGGTGCGCTCTGCGTTCGGCTGGAATCAGAAAAACCAACAGCGGACGAGGTGCGTGATAAACTCCGGCAGTCCATCCGCAACCTTTCGCCGGTTCTATCTCCACCACCTTTCTTGAAGCCCGCTGGATATCACCTGTGGGTACGTATGCTCTTCTCGTGTCTGGTCGATGCCGACTTTCTCGACACGGAAGCTTTCATGGATAAGGGCCGTGCGGAATCGCGTCCGGGCTTTCCGGCACTTGGGAGACTCAAGACCAGTTTCGACGCGGCTCTCGGGAGGCTGGTTCGGGAATCGCCAAAGACTCTGGTCAACAACATTCGTCAGGAGGTCCTCACTGCCTGTCGCATTGCGGCGGAATGGCCACCCGGTTTTTTCTCGCTGACAGTTCCCACGGGTGGCGGCAAGACGCTCTCCAGTACTGCATTTGCACTTGACCACGCCATCCGCTACGGCAAGAGAAGAGTCATTTACGTCATCCCCTATACAAGCATAATCGAACAAACGGCTGATGTGCTTCGGCGGTTCCTCGGCGAGGACAACGTGGTGGAACACCACACTAACCTTTCGCCGGACAAAGAAACGCTCCGATTAGCTTTGGCCTGCGAGAACTGGAACGCGCCGGTCATCGTCACGACCAACGTGCAGTTCTTCGAGTCGCTCTATGCCGCAAGTCCGGGGAGTTGTCGCAAGCTTCACAACATTATCGAGAGCGTTGTGATCCTTGATGAGGCCCAGCTTCTCCCGCCCGAGCGGCTCATCCCCTGCGTGGATGCCTTGTGCCATCTGACACGTGATTACGGCGTCTCTGTCGTGCTCAGCACGGCTACGCAACCCGCGATACCTGATCCACTAAAGCCTGTGTGCGCCGGTGAGCCAACACCGTTGCTCCAGGCCCGGGAGATCATTCCAGATCCCGCTTCCCTCTATGATCGATTAGCCCGAACACGGATATCTTTCCCTTCGGACCTTGAGGCTCAATGCGACTGGACCTCGCTCGCCGCGGAGCTTTGCAGACACAGACAGGTGTTGTGCATCGTGAACCGCCGACAGGACTGCCGCGAACTTCACCGTCTTATGCCGCCAGGCACGATCCACCTCTCTGCTCTGATGTGCGGCGAGCACCGCTCCAAGGTAATAGCGGACATCAAAGAGAGGCTCTGCTCTGACGGCGACGTTCGGGTCATAAGTACGCAACTGGTCGAAGCGGGCGTAGACCTGGACTTCCCCGTCGTCTACCGCGCTCTCGCCGGTCTTGATTCCATTGCACAAGCCGCCGGACGCTGCAATCGTGAAGGCAAGCTGAACCGGCTTGCGGAAGTTGTCGTTTTCGTCCCACCCCGGCCCTCGCCGCCCGGCCTGCTCCGCAAGGGCGAAGACACGACTCGGGAGTTGGCCATGCTGCCGGGGTTCTGCCCCAATCGTCCGGCGTCATACACTCGCTACTTCGATCTTTATTATAGCAAGGTCAATGACATGGGTGGCAAGTGGTTGGAGGATCGCCTGACAAGACATATGCCAGATGTGGATTTCCGCACTGCCGCCGACGAGTTTCGTCTTATTCGCGATCTCTCAGTGCCGGTCATCGTCCGCTATGCTGAAAGCCCGACTTTGATTGAGCGTCTGCGGTTCAGCGGCCCCGTGCGCGAGGTGATGCGTCGACTTCAGCGGTTCACCGTGAATGTCAATCGCCGCGTCGCCGAACGGCTGCGGGATTCTGCGCTCATCGAGGAGATTCATCCGGGCATACTTGCACAGACACGGCCGGGGCTGTACGACACGACGACCGGCCTGGACATCTTCTCCGCAGGCTTTCCACCGGAGGAGCTTGTATTATAGAGAAAGGAGAGTCATGAAAGGTTTTACTCTTGACGTCAGCGGCCCATACGCATGTTTTACCCGCCCGGAGATGAAGGTCGAACGCGTCAGCTATGACGTCATGACTCCTTCCGCCGCCCGGGCCATCTTCGACGCGATCCTCTGGAAACCCGCCATTTTCTGGCGCGTGAAGCGCATTGAGGTACTAGCTCCCATCAGATGGGTGTCAGTCCGCCGCAACGAGGTCGACAAGACGGCTTCACCTCGATCGGATGGCATATTGATCGAAGAGGCACGCCAACAGCGCGCCGGGCTGTTCCTGCGCGATGTTCGGTATCGCCTTCACGCGGAGTTCGAGTTCATCCCGCCCGACAAGCGCGGACAGGTGTACAACCCGCTACCCGAATGGTTGGTAGACCCGGAGGAAGCGGCCGAGCTTCAGAGGCCCGATCTTCGCCCTGGTGAAACCGAAGCAAAGTACGCCGCCATGTTCGAGAGGCGAGCAAGAAGAGGTCAGACATTCCACCACCCCTATCTCGGGTGCCGGGAGTTCGGCGCTGACGTGCGATTAGTGGACAACGGCGTCACTTCGCCCCCACCGATTCGGGAATCTCGCGATCTTGGCTGGATGCTGTACGACTTGGACTTCTCGGATCCTGACAACATCCGACCGCTCTTTTTCCGGGCGCGAATGCAAAACGGCGTCATTATCGTTCCGGACCGTGACAACAAAGAGGAGGTGCGCGGATGATTCTCCATGCGCTGAAAGAGTACTACGATCGGAAGGCAGCGGACCCGGCATCGCGAATGGCCGCGCCCGGTTGGGAGTGGAAAGAGATCCCGTACGTCGTCGTGCTGGCGCATGACGGTCGTCCCGTGGCAGTGGAATGCACCTGGGAAGGTACGGGAGAAGAACGGCGGGCCAAAGCGTTTCTTCTACCGCAATCGGTGAAAAGGAGCTCCGGTATCAAGTCCAATTTGTTTTGGGATAATCCGGAGTATGCCCTGGGCGTGGTTCTCAAGGGAAAACCGAACAGGGTAAAGGAACAACATGCTGCCTTCCGCAAGGCGATTAGCAGTCTGAACCTGAGCGACGATGAAGGTGTGAGAGCACTTGAAGCCTTCCTCGACAGGTCGAACAAGAAAGAAACGCTCGCTGAGTTCGGCGAATCATGGGAGGAACTCCTGCAGAGCGGGCTTAATGTCACGTTTCGCCTGGCCGGTGACGCTTTGCCCATCGCGAACCGCCCGGTGGTTCGGCGTGCGATAGACGCACTAGCGGATTCTGAGATTGGCGCCAAGGCGGTCTGTCTCGTCACTGGCGAATACGCTCCGATCGAGCGCCTTCACGCATCTATCAAGGGCGTTTGGGGTGCAAACACCCGAGGAGGAGACATTGTTTCCTTCAATCGCGATGCGTTCGAGTCATTCGGGAAGAAACAGGGCTCGAACGCGCCCGTCAGCAAGAATGTCGCCTTTGCCTACACCACCGCCCTGAATCATCTTCTCCGGAAGGATTCGAGTCAACGCGTTCAAGTCGGCGACGCCTCGACGGTTTTCTGGGCTTCCCGTGACTGCCGTTTCGAATCCGAAGTAGCTGCATTTTTCGGCGAACCGCCCAAAGATGATCCTGACCGAGGCGTCAGGGCGGTCGAGGACCTGCTTCGGTCGGTGAATACTGGAGCCTACGTTGAGTCCGACAAGGAGACAAGGTTCTACGTCCTCGGACTCGCGCCAAACGCGGCTCGCATTGCCATCCGGTTCTGGCACGTGGGTACGGTTCCCGAAATGGCCCAACGGTTTGCCCAGCACTTCCGAGACCTGCGTCTTGTTCACGGTCCCAAGGACAAGGATACGCTGTCGCTCTTTCGCCTGCTGGTCGCCACTGCCGTTCAGGGCAAAGCGGAGAACATTCCGCCTAACTTGGCCGGGGACACCATCAGAGCAATTCTCGAAGGTCTGCCCTATCCGGCAACTTTGCTTGAAGCCGCCGTCCGTCGTGCGCGGGCGGAACATGAAATCAGCTACGCTCGTGCAGCTCTCATTAAGGCATCCATCAACCGACAAACCCGCTTCCACAATCCACATATTGAGGAGGAACTGAAAATGGCTCTTGATCCCGAGAACTCCAGCGTGGGATACCGCCTCGGGCGACTTTTCGCTACGTTGGAGAAGATCCAGCAGGATGCCAATCCTGGCATCAATGCGACCATCCGAGACCGCTTCTATGGCGCCGCTTCAAGCACACCCATCGCTGTGTTCGGCAACCTGATGCGTCTCAAGAACCACCACCTTTCCAAGCTTCCCGAAGGGCTGCGGATTGTCCGAGAAAGACTGATCGGCGAGATCATGTCCGGTATCGCGGATTTTCCGGCCCACTTGCCCTTGGCCGATCAAGGTCGGTTTGCGATTGGCTACTATCATCAAATGCAGGACTTCTACACAAAAAGAACGGATAAGAACGAGTAACCGTGAACTCAATGGAAAGGACATAACATGAGTAAAACGATCAGCAACCGCTACGACTTCATCCTTGTGTTCGACGTTCAGGACGGCAATCCGAACGGTGATCCCGATGCCGGCAACCTGCCTCGCGTGGATGCCGAGACGGGCATGGGGCTGGTCACCGACGTTTGCCTGAAACGGAAGGTACGCAACTACGTCGGCATGACCAAAGGGTTCGCGCCCCCGTTCGATATCTATGTCAAGGAGAAGGCTATCCTCAATCAGCTCCATGAGGCGGCCTACAAGGCCATCGGGGCTCAGGATCTTCTGAAGGGCGATGACAAGAAGCGCAAAGGGGGCGACAGAGTTGACGAGGCCCGCGATCACATGTGCAAGACGTACTACGACATCCGCACCTTCGGGGCGGTTATGTCCACTGGGATCAACTGCGGCCAGGTGCGGGGTCCCGTCCAGATGACTTTCGCCCGTTCGGTCGATCCGATCGTGACCCTTGAGCACTCGATCACGCGGATGGCCGTAGCCACCGAGGCTGAGGCTGAGAAACAGGGTGGAGACAACCGGACTATGGGCCGAAAGAACACCATCCCCTATGGCTTGTACATCGGTCACGGCTTCATCTCCCCCCACTTGGCCGCACAGACTGGTTTTACATCGGAAGACCTTGATCTGTTTTGGGAAGCCTTGGTGAACATGTTCGAGCATGATCGGTCAGCGGCTCGCGGCTTGATGTCGACGCGCAAGCTGATTGTTTTCCAGCATGCGAGCCCGCTGGGTAATGCCCCGGCATTCTCGCTTTTCGAGCGGCTCAAAGTCAGGCGTCGAGACGAGGCAAGGCCCGCGCGTGCATTTTCGGATTATGACATTAATCTGGACCAGAGCAATCTACCAGCCGGTGTAACGATCATCGAGAAGCCTTAGCCATCGGCACCTTTGTGAAACGACATGCTTGGGACTCCGACCTACGGCGACTCCGACCTTTTGCCAGTCTCCGCGTTGCAGCACCTGGCGTTCTGCCCGCGGCAGTGCATGCTGATACACCTGGAGCTGGCGTGGTCGGAGAACCGGCACACGGCGGAGGGGCGGCTGCTGCACGAGCGAGTACACGAGCGGCAGTCGGGGACCGAACACGGAATCCCGGTAGCCCGAGGGCTGCGGCTGGTGTCGTATCGGCTGGGACTGTCGGGCGTGGCCGACTTTGTGGAATACCATCCGGTGACCGACTCCCCTCTATCCCCCCTCAGTGAGGAGGGAAGTGGTGCAGACCCCCCTCGGTCCCCCCTTGTGAAGGGGGGAAGGGGGGTTGAGTTGCCCGGGCGTGCGGGACGTTGGGTGCCGTACCCGGTCGAGTACAAGCGTGGACGACCCAAGGCCCATGACGCGGACGCCGTGCAGTTGTGCGCGCAGGCAATATGTCTGGAGGAAATGCTCCAGACGGCCGTGCCAGCGGGGGCACTGTTCTATGGACGGACGCGCCGGCGAGCTCCGGTTGCGTTCACGGTGGAGTTGCGGAACCGCGTCGAGCGGCTTACGGTTCGCCTGCACGAGTTATTGGGCTCGGGCGTCACCCCGCCGCCTGAGCCGGGCCCCAAATGCAAGCACTGCTCGCTCAAGGACGATTGCCTCCCGGACCTACCCGCGTCTGCGGCGGCGTACCTGCGGCGGATGGTGCGGCAGGCGATTCGCGAGGTCTAAGCGGCGATGAAGACGCACGACAACACCCTGTACGTGACGACGCAAAAGGCTTACCTGGCCCGAAAGGGCACCAACATCGACGTTCGGGTTGAGGGTCAGAGTCGTCTGCAACTACCCGTCCATACCGTCGGCAGCATCGTTTGTTTCGGTAACGTCCTGTGTAGTCCGTTCCTGCTGGGCTTGTGCGCCCAGCACCGGGTGGCCGTGACGTTCCTCACCGAGAACGGCCGCTTCATGGGTCGGGTCGAGGGTCCGCAATCCGGCAACGTTCTTCTTCGC
>DAOOIV010000062.1 GCA_035384605.1 Phycisphaerae bacterium | reverse complement strand
TGCCGCTCTTGCGCCGTTCGAGACGTTTCAGAAACATCGCATCCCTGCCGCAGAAGAACACTCGCTCCTTCTGCAACAAAGATGCCACGGAAAAACGCAAATGCAATGACCAAGGTCGTGACTACACTGCTTCGGCGAAACGAAAACCGCACTCGCGACCGCGCCAATGCGGTCCAACACCCCGAAAAAAACTTGAAATCACTCTTGGGTGTCCAACTTGGGCTAGCACACACGTCACACTTGGTTTGTGCTTGGTCAAGCTATCCAACCTGCAGTTTTGCAAGAAACGGGACAAGTCGCCTCGCGCTAGGCGGAAGCATATCAGCCAACACGCGAAGATCCTCCGGAGAAGTACGGCGAGCAAATGAGAGCACATAGCCGACAAAGCCAAGAGCAAGGTAGATAGGAACGACAAGCGGATCATAAAAGAGAACCTGCATAAGCACCAGCCAGCCGAGAAGACCGAAGGTTGCCGGAGGCAAAGCCCGGAGGGCCGTGCGGTCCCATCCGTACTGGAGGATGGAACGTACGATCGCCGCGGAATACAAGCCCGCCACCGCACGGCCAACGATACGAGATGCCGCCACACCAACCAACCCAAAATACCAGCCCAGAGGCAACAGGGCGGCAATCAGGGCCACGCTCTGAAAGATCACGCCGATCAACCGCTTCTTGGGCGAGGCCAGCACCATTACCCCTATGGCATGTGGACTGTAGATCGCAGTAAGGAAGAAAGCAATGCAAAGCACTGCGAAGGGCTTCCACGCTGAACGATACTCGGAGCCAACAAGAAGATCGACGATCCAAAAGGAAGAGGCCAGCATGATAGCGCTGAGCGGCGAGAACATATAGGCGTAGGCTCGTCTGACTTTGATGAACGAACTGCGCACGACCTCCGCGCCGTGGGATGCGACAGTAGCTATGCTGGCGAGGGCCACGTTGTTGACGGCGTCCATCAGGGTGAACAAGCGGTCAAACATAGTTTTAGCAACATAGTAGATGGCCAGGTCAGCTGGCCTCATGAGAATACCCACCATCCATTGATCAGCGTAGAGAGAAAAGTAGCTGGCATAGTCCTCCGCGTAATAGGGCCAGGCATCACGCAGGAAGGAGCCCAGACGTCTCCACGACACAGGACCGACGAGATAATCACGAACAAGCCAACTCACCATCAGGTTTGGAAGCACGTTCGCCAAAACCAAACCGAGCAACAGGCCGGTCGTGTCTAGCCAGATGAACAGGGACACGATCAGGAGGGGATGAAGTACTTGCATCACCACCCCGTGCAAGCTGATCCAGCCAAACATCGACCGCCCCCTCATAATGACGGCAACCACGTTGGTCCAACTGCCCATTAGTATCGCAGGCATAAGGAGCAGTAGTTGCCGACGCAGAACCGCCAGATCGGGCGTTTCGGCGCCCGCCTCTGCGAGCAACAAGGCGGCGAGTGGTCTTGCTGCGATCACGAGGGCTGCACAGCAGAGTGGCGACATAACCGCCACTACAAGGACGTACGAATGACCAAGTAATCTGGAAGACGCCGCATCGCTGACCTCGAGACGGGGCATCTGGCGGGCGACGTAGAGCCCCAGCCCAAGGTTGCTCACCATGTAGACCAGTGACGAGAGCATCGCATACACCGAGATCAAGGCCACATCGGTGGGCCGCAGAAGCCGGGTATACAGGATCAGGCTGACCACGCCGATGCCCATTCCGAGCAATCGGCTGCCTACCATCTGGACACCGTGTTTTGCCGTCCTTCGCGTCAGACTCATCTGTCGAAGCAGGCCTCCCGCCGCCGATAACACCTAGTTGGGCACAGGGCGACTGGCAGATGCCGGTATCGAGTGAGACTTGAGCGTCCGGCCAAATGCGGACAGGTAGTCATACCGACCGGTCCAGGTCGTGTACATGATTCCCTGAACGCCACTCACAGCATCCATGCTCTCCAGCCAGCTCTGCAGGAAGCCGGCCGGATCCTTAACCGAATCAAAATCGGCACTGAGGATCTGCCGGTGACCTCTATCCGCAAAGAACCTCATGCATTCGTCACGACCAAGCACGCTCCACTTCGAGACCATCACGCTCGGATCCGGCCCCTCCCAGCTACCCGTTAGGCTCCCTTCCACCAAGTAGTATTCGTCTTTGGCGTTCGATCCCGGGTAAAACATGTCGTACCATACGACGATCTCTGCTCCTTGTCGCTCTTTCCGTACCATCTCCGACACCCGCCGCACATGCTCGGCCAGCAGTTGGCCTGGCGTCTTGCCAGAGGCCTTGCACAGCCTGCAGCCTCCGCCTGTCCGGAGCTCATCGTAGCCCAACCACCAGTACTTCGGCGAATCCAGCAGGCGATTCAGCCTTCGGATCGTGTCCTCCAGAATGTCAAAGACTTTCTGCTCACTCATGCAGCAGTCGATCTGGTTCGCATGGATAATGAGCGGGTGATAGAAGCCCACCCGTAAGCGTGTGCCGTCGGGCACTCCCTTGCGGAACCGGATATCGGGGGCGGGATGGAAGCGGTCGAAGATGCCGGCCCGATCACCCGCCTTGCCCAACAGTGGATCGTAGACCGGCTCGAAATCCTGCCCCTCGACATATGTTGCACGCCCGTCCCAACTGCGAACGGTCAGCGGGCAGCCGGGTCGCCTCAAGACGTTCACCAGGCCAACCTCGGTCAGTTCGACATCATCCACCCATGCCCGGCCACTCCGAACCCCAAACAACCCCAGGTAGACGTCGATCTCCTCATAATCCAGCGAGTTGAACACGGTCTCCATCTGCGTCCACGACTGGGTGGCCTTCACGCTGAAGCGGTTGTAGGCCAACACGCGGACTTGGCCGCCCCGGGCACCCCGAATGAGAATGTTGAAGGACTCCGTAGGAGCCAATCCGCCTGTCTGCAGCCAGAGGCTCACTCGGTAACAGCGTCGGGGCGCGACCTTGAGCCGCTGCCCCAGACGGGCATGCCCCAGCCGCCGAGCGTCTCCAAACTGCAGCCTCGCAGACATGACGCCCATGCGAGCTGTGCCTCGGTCAGCTACCACCGCCGAGCCTGGATCGTCCTGCCTGTCCCATCCTCGAAAACGCTGGTTGACTGCGTCCTCGAAGCCTCCGTTCGCCACCCTCACTGCCGGATCCTGAACCAACCGCGCTGTGCCGCTCCGCACCTCGAACACCGCATCGCGTACCTCGTAGCCGGCGGCAAGGTTAGGATCGTGTGCGAGTATCCCATGCGCCTTGCTGATGGTAGGCAAATAAACGACGACTTCAACCCCGTTTCGTCGGCAGACATCGAGCACGCGACGGATGTTCCGATAGTAGGGATTCGACGGTGAGTCATGGTTGTATTTGCCCAGCGTCGCGAACTTCGCGTCCGCCAGAACAACACCATTGAGCCCCGCGCGAGAAGCCTCCTCAATCAACGCGATGGCCCGGTCTGCATTCTGCGCCACAGCAAAATTCGAAGCGAGATAGAACCACCGCAACGGATACGGCTCGGCCGAAGCGACTGCTGCCTGACCGGCGAGCATCCCGGCAACAACACAGCCGATTGCAGCCCGGTGAGCCCAGCCAAATCTCCCCACTGCTCACCTCCGCACTGCCCCACCGGAACCATGGCATGAGCAACCGGCACAGCCAGCGGACTTTTCAAGCCCCCCCACCATCACCTCCGCCACGCGCTCCGCGGCGTGGCCGTCCCATTTTTCGGGGACCATGGTTTTGGACGGGGGGGCCTTGCGGCATTCTTTATATGCGGCGATGACCTTGGCCGGGTTGTTGCCGACCAGGCGGTTGGTGCCATTGGTGATCGTTGCGGGGCGCTCGGTGTTGTCGCGCAGCGTGAGGCACCAGACGCCCAGAATCGTCGTCTCCTCCTGGATCCCGCCCGAATCGGTCAGCACCACGGCCGCACGGCCCATCAGCTTGAGGAAATCGAGGTACCCGGCCGGCTCGACGATCCGCAACTGCTTCATACCAGCAAACCGCTCGGCCAGACCCAGCTTCTGAAGATTGTTCCGCGTCCGCGGGTGCATCGGGAAAACCGTCGGCAGGTCCTGCTGGATGACCTCCAGGGCATCGGCGATCCGGCCCAGCGACTCGGCGTTGTCCACGTTGCTCGGCCGGTGCAGCGTCACGACGTTATACCGCCCCGGCTCCAGCCCCAGATCGCTCAGAATGCTCGACCGGTCGGCCTTCTCGAGGTTGCTCCTGAGCGTGTCGATCATCACGTTCCCGACGAAGTGAACCTTATCCCCGTCGACACCTTCCCGTCGCAGATTCTCGATTCCACTCGGCTCGCTGACAAACAGCAGGTCCGAAATCGCATCGGTCAGAAGCCGGTTGATCTCCTCGGGCATCGTCCGGTCGAAGCTCCGCAGACCGGCCTCGACGTGGGCGACCCTGATCCCCAGCTTCTTAGCCACCAGGGCACAAGCGATCGTACTGTTGACGTCCCCGACGACGACCACCCAGTCCGGCTGCTGTTCCAGGGCCACCGGTTCGAACCGCTTCATGATCTCGGCAGTCTGTACCGCATGGCTGCCCGAGCCGACCTCCAGATTGATATCCGGTTTCGGGATCTCCAGCTCGCGGAAAAACAAGTCTGATAATCTGTCGTCGTAGTGCTGCCCCGTGTGGACAATCATCGCCTCGATGGCCGGATACCGCCGATAGGCCCGCATCAACGGGGCGATCTTCATGAAGTTGGGCCGGGCGCCGCAAATGTTGATGATTTTCAAAAAAGACTCCCGAATGGCAGGGGATCAGCTACCTTCACCTTTTTGTTTGTTGCGAGGCGGATTGAGCCAGACCAGGCGGACCTGCTTGGCGAACGGCGCTTCGCGGGACCGGCCCGGAACGGATTCCGGGCTGAGCGGGATTCCGGGCAGAGCGGCGCTTCGCGGGACCGGCCCGGAACGGATTCCGGGCTGAGCGGAATTCCGGGGCGAGCGGGGCTTCGCAGGATAGGCCCGGAAAGGATTCCGGGCCGAGCGGAATTTCGGGCCGAGCAGCACTTCGCAGGATAGGCCCGGAATGGATTCCGGGCCGAGCGGAATTTCGGGCCGAGCAGCACTTCGCAGAATAGGCCCGGAACGGATTCCGGGCCAAGCGGAATTCCGGGCCAAGCGGGAGCCCGGTCAAGCAGAAAGGCACACACCCCGGTACACCCACCCGCCCCGACGAACATGGTCCGCGCACACTCCGTCCCCGTCAGCCGTCATTCGCATCCGGCTGAAATTCAGTAACACTGGAGGCAGCCTCGCTCCTGGAGCTGGCGCACGATTAATACTATCGGCCTTCAGCCAGCAGGACAACAGCCGCTCTTGTGCGCCTATCTCGTTTATTTTCCATAACTAGCACCACAACCCGCGCCCGTAGCAACCCATCCAAAACAGCCGGCTCGAAGGCGACCGCCGTGGAGAAACGGAACCTGTGCGTTGTAGTGCTTTCAGCGCCAGACCCGACGTGGCTGTCCCTCCTTCTTTGGAGAATAATACGTCACGAACCGTTCATGCGTTCGCAGGCGGGCGGTCTACTAGTCGGCTAGCCTGTTAGTCTCTTCCGTCGCGACTGGTGTGCATTTTGCGCGCATGTTTCTGGATCGCAGAACGTTTGGGTTGCGGCCCGCAAAAAGGCGGTCCGCCTTGGGCTCTTGGGCCATTACGTTATTGGGCTGCTGGGCTGGTGGGCGGTTGGGCCAGCGGTCTAGTGATCTAGCAGTCTGTTGGGACCTGGGCTTTAGGGGCGGGTGGTCAGGTAGGCGGGGGCGTCGATGGGCTCCACGAGGTCATAATCCACCTCAACGCCGACACACTGGCCCAGAATGGTCACGTTCATGCACACCCGATAACGGCCGGCGTACCGCACCACGATACCCTCAAGCCCGACCAACGGTCCGGCAATGATCCGTCCCCATTGCCCTTTCTGTATCCGCGGAATGACCGCGAAATCGCCCCGCTCCTGCAATAGACGATGCACCTGTCTCAGCTCCGCCAGGAGTTGGTTCTGGTTGACCACATCCAACACGTTGGCCACACGGTTGGTCCGCAAGGCCAGATACCGCTGTTCCTCGGAGCCATGGAAAAAAACATAGCCTGGGAATATCGGAATGAGGCTGCGTGAGATTCGATTGGTCCGGCTGCTGCGAGTGACGTGCAGGGCAAGCGGCAGGTAATTGTAAATGCCAAACCGGCTCAATTCCTCGGCCAGAATTTTCTCATTGCGGGCACGGGTGTGAGCTACGTACCAGCGGCCCGGCAGATCCGCACGGATGACGAGCGCGTCGCTCTCGCCTCCGACCCCGCTGAAGACGCATTCGCCGGAGTGACTGTCAGCCATAGACCGTCAGAATAGTCGCGCCCAAGGTGATCTGCAATCTGAAGAACGGAAAGCTTCTTCGGCGGGCAAGTTGCCGTGCGTGCAGTGTTGCTATTTCGTTTGTGACTCTGATGCTCCCGCGCGCTCGAGGCCGGCCAATCCCACTGAACCACATCCCGGCACACGGGGGTCATCCCAGAGCGCGGGCAAGTCAGGCACACAAGATGCTGCTTGGCGCCGCCTCACCTCAAGAACTTCACTTGCTGCAATCCACAGAACTTCACGGTATGTTCAACGCAGCAGCGATCCCCGCCGGCGTCAGGCCGCACCTCTGGAGCCAGACGCGGTGGTTCTCCTGCCAGGTCGACCGCTTCTCCGCAGGCACCGGTCCGGCATGACCATCATAGAACATCGCGTTGGTAAAGCGGTTCAGATGCAACTCGAAAGCCACACGACGGTTGGGATTGGGCTGGCGAATATCCGGGCAATTGTACTGCGGCAATTGACCCCCGCGCCAGATATCCAGGCAATCAAGGCCCCCGCCACTGTTGATCAGAGTGCTCTTCAGTTGGGCTTCGCGACCCGGTGCCAACAGGCCCGCTGCAACCGCGCTTTCCCAGTTTTTCCGAGCCCCTAACGGGCTCAGGTAGCCCAAGCTGTTTTTGCCATCCCAGACCTTCGGTTCGGTCTCCGCACACATGATATAAATGACGTTGGCCGGCGTCTTGTACCTGCTTGCCACATTCACAACACCGTCAAGGGGCCGCCAGTCGGTGCCCGAAGGACCGTCGGGATTGAGCGAGTTGCTGACATAGCCCAGGAACGGCGCGGAGCCGGTCGCGGTGCGCTCGGCGCACTGGTACAGATCAATTTGGTCGACGCGAATGTGGTTGACGCACATGTCTGAGGTCAAGCGCTTCACCAATCCGATCTCGCGGGCGACAATGCTGACCCAATGGTCCTGGTCGTCGGGATCCGCTCCGACGGGCACTTTGCCGTTATTACGGCTGGCGAACATATTCATAGCCAAGCCGATCTGATGCTGGTTGCTCAAATCTGCGGCATTGCGCGCATGCGCCCTGGCCCGCGCAAGTGACGGCAGCAGAATCGCAATCAGCAGCGCGATGATGGCCACCACGACCAGTACTTCAATCAGAGTGAAACCGCGAACACCATCTCGTTTCTGGAACCGGGCTACCATGATCAACAGCCTCCTGTCATTACCAGACCAGCAATGCCCTGCTACCGCGCTCCCATGGTCTTCCTTACCTCGGGGCCGACCATAAGTCCGCATCCGGTCACGCGCTGACCGTGCCGACCGATCCCCCGGAGGCGAGGCCTGTGTTCGGCGGCCGTCAGCAGGACTCAGGTCATTTCTTATCGGCGAGGTTTGCCATGCTGCGATCGGGACTGAGCCACGGCCATCGGCAGCGCTGCAAAACCTCAATGGCTTGCACACTTATGGGCCTGCCGGGGTACTCCTTCACTAGAAGCATACACGAGCCTAAAGCGGAATTCAAGCACAAAGTAGCACTCAATATCAGATTATCTTTCGCAGGCGACCGCATGTCGTGCCAAGCGGCGTCATAGCCGCTTGCTCGCTGACTTCGCCCGACGGCAAATCCTGCGCCACTGTAACTCGGCCGGCACCACTCGATGGTGGCGCAAAACCTGGTCACATAGAACCCCCTGCTGTTCCGCCATAAGGCCAAGTGGGCCGAGCAGGAGGCTTTTCGGTCGCGTTGCGATAATCCGTCGCCCGCCCCCCCAAGCTCCCTATCGGGAAAATCATGGCGCTTCAGAAGACAATTCGGAGGGGCCATTCTCCCCATCCGCAGGGTCGCTCCTGTTGGGAAGCCGCTGATGCGTCCCCTTGGAATCACGCACTGGCCTCCCCTCGTCACTTAGTCCCCCGTATATTCTCTTGGTATCTTTAGGGAGGATTTGGGCTGATGTGCGCCCCGAAAGCAAAAAGTAAAGCGAGCGCTAGACGCGGAACCGTCATGGTCATGGTGGTCGGTGTTCTGGCTATGCTCTTTATCATCGGATCGACGCTTCTGATCGTCGGCCGGTTTGAACGTCAGACGGTGCAGATCAGTATGACCGCCCGAAGCATGGAGGCCGTCAGCAACGGTATCCTGGAGCCGGTGATCATCGCGTTGCGGCAGGACCTGCTTGGCTCGAACAACAAGGCATATCTGCGAGACAATTGGAACAACACCTTGCTCGGCGAGGATTACGGTGACTACCCCGGCTTCATAGCCGCCAATTCTCCGCGAAACGGCGATTTGTTGCTCAGCAGTCTGGAACCGTACTTCGATCCCGGCGGCCCCGGCACGGCGGATGATCGCTGGAGGTTCTTTGCCGTCTCCTGGCCCAGCGATTTCCCGGGCGAGCCGAACGCCAGCCGCAAGAACTTCAATATCTTCATCACCGATAACCCGCTCGAAGACGCCGACGGCGACGGCATACGTGATGCCGCCATAAACGACATTCTGGGTTTGAGCGACACCTTCGGCGGCACTTACCACATGAGTCTGCGGGTCATCCCGCACAACGCCATGGTGTGGCTGAACCGCATGACCCACCCGACGCTGCTGGCACAGGTCGTTCATCCGACAGATCTCGCGGCCGTGGGTGGTATGGATGCACTCCGGACGGCCATCGTGGGGCTGGGTCTCGGCCCGACGGACGAGAACCGGCTGCGCCGGCGGTTCATGCTCCCGCCGCTGCTGCCCGAGCCGGACTCGGGCAATTACAAGAACGTGGCCTCAGTTCTGGTACAGAACCTTGCGATCACCACCGGATATGCGGATCCGGCCAAGCCTACCGGTTGGCTCAATCAACCTGTGAATCGGTGGACCATGTTCCGGCCCAGCGATAAGGAACAGCAGGACTGGGAGCGTCGCATCGAGCCGACGTACAACGGACTTACCGATCCGGCCTACAATGCGGCCCGTGACACTTACGACCGCCGGCACCTGATCACCACCGAAAGCTCCGACGACGCCCTACGGCCGCAGCGGGAAGAGAAGAGACTGAAGGCTTTCACCTTTACGTTGGGCGTTGCCCCCGATACCGTTACCTTCAATCTCGAAAACATCATCAGTCCGGTCGACGCGAGCCTTGTTACCCCTGCCAGCGCTGATCCCAATCGTCCCCCCTTGGCCTATGGCGTCATGGACTACGGGCCTGCCGGCGGCTCTGTCGATCATGTGTTCAACAAAGACGGTCTGCGGACGCAGTTCAGCCTGCGGGATGTGCTGGAACCCAACGGCCAAGCTTCTTACCGTCGCGCGACGCAACTGACGGCCTACTTCCTGGCCATGATTCAGCACACGACCGTGCCGGGCAGCAACGTGCCGAACCCGTCGGATCTTCGAAACCCGACGCCCGCAGAACTGGCCGAGCAACTGCGCACGGCCATGCAACTGGCGGTCAACACGATCGATTTTGCCGATGCAGACCAGATTCCCACATACCTTGAGTTCGACAACGGCGCGGGGCTTGCGGCGAAGGTCGTCGGCGTCGAGAAGCAGCCGTTTATCACCGAGGCGTATGCAAAGTTCATCTACAAAGCTGATGGCGAGGGAGCGGCCTGGGACACTGGTACCGACCTGTCGATCTACGCAGTCGAGCTGTACAATCCTTATGATACACCCATCCAACTCGGTACAGTCCCCGACCCAAGCTTCAGGATTCGGGTTACGGACGCCTCCGGCACAGGGACGGTCGCAGTCGACGTCATCGACCCGACAATTGCCCCTGCCTTGCCGCAGAGTATTCCGCCGCATCAGTATTATCTGGTGGTTAACACCAAGGCCGATGAAAGCAAAAGCGGCGATGACTTTCTGACCCCGGTGTCGCCCGGGAAAATCGTCGAGAACAGTGCACTGAAGCTGGATGACCTGCACAGATTTGTTCGCTTGTACAGGAGCGGCACGTGGAAGGTAGATCGTGACCATCCGAACGGCGTGCTCTCGACCGATCCGATCGAGATTGACCGGCTGGCCCCAATTGATGATCCGGCTTGGGCCACCGCGCAGGATTCCAGCAAGTGGTTGCCTGCTAATCCCCAAAACCTGCGGAACCCAAGGAACAAAAGCGACATCTTTGTCTGGGACTGCAGCCTGCAGCGTCATAAGGAACCGAATCCGGAGCGGCCGGTACACTGGCATTTCACGCTGTCGCGGCAAATGGTTTTCCCACTCAAGTACCAGGAGGACAAGGATGAACCAACTGCGGCATCCGACCCGTACGTGTACTTGCTGGACCCAAGTGACAAAACACGCGTGTGGTGTGACTCGACGAGGCCGCCGCAACACAACCTGCTCGGAACCGCGCCGTCAACAACAGACTTTGCCAACGTGGTGACGGTGGGTGCGACGACGAGATTTCTCACCAATCAGGGTTATCTCGCCGCCGAGTTCGCAGGGCAGCGTCTGGTGAGCGCCGTTACGGCAAGTGTGCAACCCGAAATCACAGTTAAGCCGTTTCCAATTGCCCCGTTCCCGGTGCTGGTGGCCGATCGCGGCGTGCATCCGAACACCGGGGGCACGATGGCGTTCCCGACGACCGGAACGCTGCTGCTGGTGACGCGGTATGCTCATCTGCCCATGCAGGGAATCATGACGGAGGACAAGCCGCTGAGCGTTGCCGCGATGGATTTCGTCGTCAGGGATTTCGATGCCTTGGGGAATTTGATCCCCCTGCGGTCAGCAGCAGAACAGATTCTGCAACTTGACAACGGTCATCTGCCGGTCTTTGACACGGCTCAGGCGTGCCTCGACGACAAGAACTCGCGGTTTGGCGGCCTGCCCTGGGGGCAGTTGGCGTTCGAGTACTTCACGGCACTGCCGATGGAAGAACTGGCTCGCGACCTGGGTCCTCTCACGCCAGGTGCGCAGCGGCTGATGGATTCGACGGATTACCTGAACCACTATGGTGCCGTCGGCGGGGCAGATAACTGGGGTGACTGGACCAAGTCACGGTTCTTGAACTACCCGGTGATGATGCCGGTGGCGCAGACTCTTGGGCCGCGAGTGCAGGGGCGAATCGGCATCGGTAGCGCACCGTGGTGGGTGCTCGACGGCCTGCCGGTGCTGCCGGATTTCTCCCCCACGGATTCTGTAAATGTGAATCCGGCCTGGACATACAACCTTGCATGCCTGCCGGTGCCGGAGATCGAGGCCGAGCGGCTTGACCCGTACATCCACACCGCGGATCCGAAATTTATGGCGGGGGCTTGGTTCGTGCATCGCCTGATCGACGAGAAGTACTCCGGAACACTGCCGCAACCCCTGTCCAGCACTCCTAATTATTATGTCGATCCCCCCGCCGAAATGCCCAGCATTTCGCCGCGGCTGGCTCAGTATATGGTGTCTTATCGGGAGCAGCGGCCAGTTGGGGCGGTTCAGGCGGTATATGCCGACCGGATCGGCTTTGCGACCACGGGCGAAATCTGCAATGTGCTGACGAAGGTACAATTAGGTGACCTGAAGAACCCGAAGACGGGCGCAGATATCAAGGGGCCCAGCCTTCCTTTGGATGAATGGCGGCGTTGGGCGGACGACAACAACGAGCGGCCGTTCAGTTACCTCGGCTACCTGCAACTGGTCGCGCCGATTGTCCGGATGCAGGACTGGATGACGGTGAAGAACCACGTGTTCACGATCTACGCGACGATCCAGAGCACCGGTCAGCCGCCGGTGACGGTGCGGACGCAGGTGACCGTGGACCGCACGCGGTGCCTGTACAACCCGAGCGAGCTGCCCGAGCGGATCACCGAGACGCCGCCGATCAGCTACTACAACATGATGGATGATTAGAAGCGGTCAGCTTTCGACGATCGGCAGTGGCCGGCCCTGGGTCGGCCACTTCTTTTTCGGGACGAAACGAATCCCGCGGGCCGCGGCTGAGGCCTGGGGCCGCATGTTTGGCGCCCGCCATCATCGCGGCCGCAACGCGCAAGAGGCTATGCAGGATTAAACACTCTAAAAGAGCCTTATACCATTCTAAACCTGTACGCCTGCCGGCGCGGACTCCGCCATTATCAGTAGCTCATCTCCACCGTCAGCGTGTTGCCGGCCACGGCGGTGACGGGGGCGCTCAGGATAATGACGGCATCTTGGTCATCGAGCCTCGTTTCGATGAAGAGGTCGCGGTCATCGAGTCGGGCTTTGGCGGTCACCTTTTCCGCTCCGGGCGGCAGGCCGAATCGCAATTCTCTCAGGTCGCAGCGCCCCCAATCAAAAGCGAGCACGTCGGTCTGCCGGTTGCCGCCGCGTTTCTGCTCGAATCGGCCCCAACCCTCGGCGGTGCTGAAAAATGAGCGATGGTCCTCGGGGCCGATGCGGGGATTGAACGCCAGCCGCCGGGCCGGCCCGTCATAGGCATACCCCTGAGCGGCCAGCAGCAGCGACCAACTGCTGAGTGCCCGCACGTAGTAATCGCCGCATTCAATCTCGTTCCACGGGCTGCGTTTCGTGCCGTCGTAGCGTTCCCGGGCACCACGGACGATGATCAAGCCTTCCTCGACCTGGCCCTCGTAGATCTTGTGGGCCGCCACCTGATACTCGACGCCGGTCCAGCACTCGTCGCGGTAGAGGATGGGGTCCGGCGGCCGTCCTCCCTTCGGCCACGACCCGCACAGCAAGCCCTTATCGTCGCCGTCGGCGAACTCAAGGAAACGCTGCGTCCCCTCGAAACCGTCAATCTTCCAGAGCCAGTTGTGCTTGAAGACGGCCTTGAGGGCGCTGCGAACCTGCTCGTCAGGCAGGATGTCGCCGAGGTTGAGCACGCGGGCCCACCACTGCCCGACCACCTGATCCGCCCAACACCCCTTGCCGTACCCGAGGTTGATGTTGTCGGCGATCTGAATGTAGTACTCGCCGTCAAAAAGACCGGCGGCCGCGTCCCGACCCTTCTCGAACAACAGCCGGTACTTGTCCGCCGCCGGCTTGTCGCCGCGGAGCCGGGCCATCTCTTCGGCCGCCCGCAGGGCCGCCAGATAGAGCGACGTGACGAACGTGTTGTGTCCGTAGATGTCGCGGTCATACGTGTTGAACTGCGGCTGCTCCATGAGGCCGTCGCCGTCCTTGTCCCACGTCTTGATGGCGTAGTCCATCGCCTTCTTGATCTGCTCCCAGTACTCGTCCAGAAACCGACGGTCGGGCGACTGGAGGTGCTCGCGATAGGCCTTCAGCACCGCCCCGCACTGTCCGTCGGCCACGGGCGGGGCCGTCTTGTGCGGATTGTCGCGGGGAACAGCCACGCGGTGATTCGTGCCGCCGGCCTCGTTCTGGTGAAACTTGAGCTCGGTCCTGCGCATGTCGCGGTCCAGCGCGGGCCACACCTTGGCGAGGGACTGCTCATAGTTCCAGACGTGGTTGCAGTTCATCGGGCAGCACCCGCCGCCACCGGGGCTGCAACCCTCGTATCCGTAGAAAGTCCCGTCCTTGGTCCAGAAACACGTGGGCGAGCGGATGATCGAGACGTTCGCCGCCACCGCGTCGATGAAATACTGCGGCAGCGTGGTATCAAACATGGCATCGCGATAGGCAAGGGTGTGTTTTCGCAGGCCGGCGAGGTTGGCGACCACATATCGGGCCACGTCCAGGGCATCGCGATACCAGTTGTCATACATATTGCCGACGGCCACGCCGTGACGACCGCTCTGCTGATAGCTGTTCTGCGGATAGTACTGGTTGGGAAAGTGCCATGTGAAAATGAAATCCGCCTCGGCGCTGAGGCCCGGCGCAACACCTCTCTCGATGCACAGGGCGCCGTTGAGCGTCTGACCGGCACCGGTAGGGCCGACCGTTGCGGGCGGAATCTTGAAATCCGCCAGCCGACCGGAATCCGACAAGAGGCGGTAGAGCACATCGCGGTCGCTCCAGTCGTGCAATATGGTCGCGTCTTTCTCCGGCGTCGCCAGACACATGGTACCGAACGACGGCGCGTCGGGCTGCCTGCCCACCTGCGGCCGGTAGGTCACATCCGTCAGCGAGGCGATCATCGACAACAGCTTGTCGCGCACGGCCAACTTTTCGACAGGCGATCCTGTGGCGTCGACGTCCATGGGCATCAGCATGACCTTTCCGCGACCGACACCGGCGGGCCGGCTCGTTGCCCTGGGCCGGGCATCGTTCAGCAACGCGTTCCACGCTTCGGCCTCATCGGCCGTGACGGCGCCCGTCGGCAGATTGCTGAAGCGAATATCATCAACCAGGATGTGCCCCCACCCGTCGCCCCGCTCATCCACCAGCTCGATACGAGCCTGGCGGTCGGCGAACTCGGACACGTCCCATTCCTCCCGCTCCAGGTGCTCGCTGTTGCTGCCAGTGGAGCTGCGCACCACCTTGCCGTCGATAACCAGGTTGACACAACACTGGTTGGGGTGCCGCCCACCTCCGATGAGAAACGAAATGTACTTCTCCTGGATAACAAACACCGGCGAAGTGAGCCGGCCCTTGGGCTCGTCGTTGGGGTCGTAGGAATTGACCAGGCCGCTGCCCAGAAAGCCGGTGACCGGCGACTGACCGGGCATCGTGCCGCCCCGCGGTCGCTGGAAGGCTTTGCCGTGGGCCGTCCAGTGACCGAAGCTCGGATCGTCGAAGGATGCAAAGATAGTCTCGCGTCTGCGGACGCCGGCCGTGAGGTTCGGCTGCAACGGGTTCGTCAGGGGATTCTTGCTGCCGGACAGCAGCAGAAATGCGCCGTACTCGCGAACATCCTCAACCACCTGCTTCAGCAGCGAGCCGCCGACCCGCTTGAGATCTCCAACGGCCAGCCAGTACACGGTCTGAATGTTGGGGTTTCTGCCCTGACGCCCCACGCCCGCGAGGGTCAGGCCGCGCACGGGCGAGGTGTCCACCGCCGGCAGGCTCTGATGATCGACAATCAGTTCAACCGGCGGACTGAATTCCGCTGGTCTGCCCGGCTCGGCCTTCATCAACACGCATTCCATCCGCTCATCGCGGATCGGCACGTTCAGATTGCCGCCGTAGCCGGCGTGCGAGACGCCCGCGGAGGCCCCCACGCCTGCGTGCCCAACCGCGTTCTGGAGCGAGCCCAGGAAAGACACCTGAACGGGTTTGTCGCTCTTGTTGACGGCGCGAAGCGTGAAGATCGCACACGGTATCGCCGAATCCTTCTCGTTGAGCGGAATGAGCGGATTGAAGGCCTCCAGTTCGATCTGGACGGGTAATTCCGGTTCGGTGAAGGAGACGCGGCCGAAAGGATACC
Organism: Phycisphaerae bacterium; assembly: GCA_035384605.1. Lineage (NCBI taxonomy): Bacteria > Pseudomonadati > Planctomycetota > Phycisphaerae > Phycisphaerae bacterium. The sequence continues at coordinate 16,153 of DAOOIV010000062.1, read as the reverse complement.
GGCCGACAAACTGAATGTCCTTAATGCCCTGGAACGGCCCCAACGGCTCCTGCCGCAGCACGCGAACGACCGCAGGCTTGCCCTCCTGCTGGACCCTCACGGCGAAGAACGAGTCGTCCACCAAGCTGTTCTTCTGAATGTTGTTAAAGATCTGCCAGTTGACCAGTCGGCCGGAACCGTGCAGCCAAATGGTTCCGGTGCCGATACCCCCGAGGGGAAAGATGATCTTTTCGAGATGCTTGCCCGTGTAGGTGATGGTCTTTCCGGGCTGCAGAAGCTGATCGAACCACTCCTTGCCCGGCGGCACCTTGCATTGAGGCGGTATGCGTCCGGGCTCGGCTTGGGCCGACGTGCCGAGGGCCAACAAAACGGCCGTACCCGCCCCGATCTTGAGGACATCGCGTCTGGAGACACTCGACCGGCAACCCCAGTCACGACCGCACTGGCTCATGGACATTCCTCCCCAACAGGAAACCGCACATAGACTCGACCGGTCAAGGCGGCATGGTAGAAGAGGGTGCGAGAGCCTGCCAGCCCATGTGTTGGTGAAGAGATGGCTGAGGCTGGAACGTGGGCATTGATCGACTTTAAGTCATTCTGATAGAATGACTTACATTCCCAGTAGCCCGCGCCTGGCAAGATTGCCTCCTTTATCCATTCTACCCACTTTTGGCTTCGTTCAGCGCAATGGCCAGTTGATCGGCCGCAGTGCCAAGAACAGGAGAGGTAAGGAAGAAGGCTTTTGCTTGTGTTGGGTTCGTTTGGACGACCAGAGCTTTCGGCTCTTGGCTGGGGGCCTGACAACCTGTGATAGGCGGTCTTCAATTGCCAAAGATCCGGGGACAGCGGGGACAGGAAAAGATGACAGCGGAAGGATGAATCAAAACCGGGCTTGTCAGGGCTGTACGGTGATGAGTAAACGATCAAATCCTTCCGCCATGTGTCCTGCCATCCTGTCGCCTGGTCCATGCGCATCGCGGGCAGAGTATCTCCGCTGATCCCGTTGAGGGCATAACAACCGGTCCGTTCCGGGCGGAGCGAGAGGACCGGAACAGGGAACTTTGCGAAATGGCCGCTGCCCAGCTCCGTGGTGCTGAGCCGGAACTTGCCCGCGGTCGGAGCCGTGGCGGCGGCGACTACAGCAGCGGGGCGTCCCCGGGCCTTTTTCTTCAAACGGGTGTCTCGGGATGTTCCGACGATTGGCGTTTCCTGCCCAAAGCAGCGCTGCCATGCCGCAGCACGCGTGCCGCCACGGAGTCTCATCAGTTCTTGCGGCCGGTTCGGTCCCCCACCTTTGTCACGGCGAGCATTCAGTGTCCTGACAGTAAGCAGGCGAAGCCGACTTCGACGTGCCCGGAGGAGTCATGATACGTGGGCGGTGAATTGCAGATTCCAGATTTCAGATTGGAGATTTGAGATTCCGGACTTGAGATTTGAGGGGTTGGTACAGCCCGCGAGTCATTTTTCGCGGCGATGGCGGGTAACGAGGATGTGAGCCAGGCGGGTGGGTTCGGGGAGGCGATAGCAGGTCACGCAGGACATGACGACCGAAACGGCATCCTGTAGCGTAACGCGGTGCCCCACGCTCACGTAAACCGGGTTGATGCCGTCGCGGGTGCGAAGCACGACGCCAACCGTCTCATCGTGGTCGAGCAACGGGACGGTACTGCCCGCCTTGGCCGCCGGGACCCCGTGCTCGCCACAAAGCCGGCTCTTGGCGCAGCCGACCGACGGGCAGTCTGTCAGCAAGCCGACATGCGAAGCCAGCCCCATCCGCCGCGGGTGAGCCAGGCCCTGAGCATCGAACATGAAAACGTCCGGCCGGAGGGTCAGCTTGCGGACGGCGGCAAGAACGGCCGGCGCTTCGCGGAAACTCAACAGGCCCGGCACGTAGGGAAAGGTTGCCGGTCGCCATGCCAGGCGCTCTTCCACGACCTCCCCCGCCTCGACGTCCCAGACCACGACGCCGGCCAAACACCGCCGCCCATCGGCACTGAAAGCCACATCCGCCCCGGCCACCAGACGAGGCATCTTCCGCAGCGGCTCAATGCGGATCCGGCCCGCCAGCCGCTGTTGAAGAGAGATCGCTCGCCGAGGGGTCATCGACCAGCGATGAATTGGCGGCGGAAGCTTCATGGTCTATGACTTTGATCTGACTGAGTCTTCTACTGCTCGTCCCGATCACTCTCTGACACCCAGCGAAGCCAGTTTCGCAGGAACGTAGCCTGTTCCACCCTTTCCCAACGACTGTCTGCCCCTGACAGCCGGGCCTGCACATCAAGAAGTAACCGCGGGGTCGCCCATCGCTCCCAGAAAGCCTTAGCCAGTCTGATGTGCTCGGTCGCAGGCGGCGTATCGGCCGGCACCGGCCAATCGAGAACGACTCCCACCGCCTCGGCCATCGGCCGGGCCACGCGGCCGAATTCCGCCACCGCAACTCTTCGAGCCCCGACATCGGGGTCCGAGGCCGCTTCCAACAAGACACTTCCGCCTTCGATCATGCCACGTTGCAGCAGTGCGACGGCCGACTCGACCCGCCTGCCAGGATCCGCCGCCATAAGGCCGGATTTGAGTCGATCGAGTTCAGCGGGATCCTCAGCCGGCACCGCGCCTTCGCGACTGGAAACGCTCCGGTTCGCGTACTCGTACGTCGTCGCGACGATCACAATCTGCGCCGCGGCAATGACCAGGCACAAAACCGTCAGAAGCACGCTTACCGTGCGCCTGGATCGAACCGACAGTGATGGTTGCTCGCTCACCGCACACCCTCGAAGAACGCGACGGCCGTTGACCCAAAGCGTATCCCGAAGCCCCGAAAGCCGAGTGGCCGGAAGCGGGCCCGCTTCGGGGTACGCTCCAAGTCAAAGGCGACCCTTGGCCGGACCGATAAGACCCGAAGCGGCCTGTCAACAGACCACGAGATCACCCCCGCCGCCGCGGCGGCCAAAGGCCTATCAAGAAACCGCGAAAGCCGACCGGCCGGAAGCCTGTCCCACACAGATTCTCGGATAGGTTCAGAGCCCACGTTTTCTCTTGACGCGCGAGCATTATATACCGGACCGCCAGCCCCACAACGCCCCTGCATTTACGCGAGACTTCATGTGATTGTTGGTCAGGGTCCCGCCGCTTCTCTCTGCCGCGGCAGCCCCGCTGCCAGGTCGCACAGGGAAAACACTTTCAAAGAACGGCGAATGCTTAAGCCTCGCCGCCTGCAAGTCGATTACCTGTCACGAGGGGAAAGCGGCTCCTTATTGCTTATCACGCCTTGGTGCCGCAGCGCCGGCTCAAGGAGGGGAACATGCCGCCAAGCCGGCTGATCCAGAGCTTGATCCTACTGGCGATCACCACCGCACCCGCCAAGGGCCAACTCGCCAACCTCGGGCTGTTCGGCGGCGAGGTCAAGGATATCGCCGCATGCAGCAAAGACGGCGCAACGGAGCTGTTCATTGCGGTTGCCGGGCGTCATGTCGTTTACCGGTGCGGAGCCGCCTGCTGGGAACCTGTGATGAAAGGCCCTTGCACCGATATTCAGATTGAAGCCGATCGCACCCCAGGCAGCGCCGGCCTTCTCTGGGCGGTCAGAGATGGCAGTTTGTTGACCCACGAACCCGATGCACCATGGGACCAGGACGGCTGGGTGCAGAACAAGAGCGTGATTCGGGCAACCACGCTCTTTGGAGACCCCAGCGGCATGTATATCGGCGGGGACGGTACTGTGTACCGCACTACCGACGGCGGTCGGATGCTCGCCCCGCTGGCCGCGTTCTCGAATGAGCAGGTCCGGTCCATTGCCGTATATGACAAGACTCTGTTCTACGTCGTGAGCGGCAAATCGCTGTATCGGTGCCTCGACGACGGCAATGGCTTTGTGGCCGGCAACATCCAGGTGGTTCATGACGGAACGCTTGCTGACGAAATCCTTGCCGTTGCCATCGACCCAAGAGACCCACGGAATGCCACCACCGCAAGCCGATTCTTCGTCGTTTGCGGCGGCAAGACATCCAGCCTTTACCGTACGGAAGACGCGGGGGCCACCTGGAGAAGAATGCCCGTCAAAGCACCCTCCTCCCAGGTCCTGGGACTTGCCTTTGTGACCTTCCACGACCGGCCGCGAATCATCGCCGGCTCACAATACTCGGACGACTTCGGCCAAACCTGGGGCAACCTGCCCGAGACAACAATTGCGACGTCGCTCGGGTACGTCAATGCGTACCCCACCGGCAGCGTGGCAACCCCGGACCCCGCGAACCCGAATCTCGTTTACTTCTCGACCACCTTGGCAGTTGGGCAGTGGGACATGACCACGGCGCGGGCGGGCGAGATCCACAACGCCGCCGGCATCGACGGCGTGTCGGTCGTTGACGTCGCACAAATAGCGGATGATCCCCTGACCTACGGCGTCGTCTGGGCAGCTACCAGTCAAGGTCTGGCCAAAACCATGGCTTACCCGGATGTGTTCGACGGCGAATGGCTCTTCCCCGTTCGACCGCAGGGGCAGACCGCTGCCCTGACAAAGGTGACGATGCATCCCGGGGATCTGGAAGTGGTGTTCGCGGGCGACAACGCCGGCACGATTTACAGGACCACGAGTGGCGGCAGGCATCCGGAACACTGGGCTGCGGTCTTCAGCACACGAAACGTTCCCTTCAGCAATCGCTACTCTTCGCCTGAAGGCGTTGCCGTTACGGCAATCACGATCGTCGGCAAGGATTCGACCCTCGTGTACGCCGCCACAGCCGTCGGCGGCGGCAAATACGAGGGAACGGTGTATCGCAGCCTCAACAACGGCAGCTCATGGGACGATGATTTCGCGGCCGTTGCCGGCCAAGAGCTCAACATGCCCGTCAACGACTTGGCGCTCCTGGACGGCATGGTCTGGGCGGCGGTGGGCCACCCCCAGGATCCGCGAGGGGATGCCAAAGGACTGTACACGCGGCTTTCGATCACCGGCGTCGCCGAATGGCGGAAGCTGCTTACGGGGACGAGTCTGGACTCGCAGGCGGTCCTTGCGATCGACGGCGTACAGGTCGGCGACGTCCGAGTGCTCTACGCCGCCACAGAGCATGGTATGTTCTGCGGCCGGCTCGACAAAACGGCGTCGTCCGCTTGGTCTTGGAAAGGTATCAGCCCGAACGGTGCGCGTCGCTATGCCGCTCTTGCAGCCGACCCGGGCAATCCCAGCCGCATTCTGGTGGGCCATGATGATTTGCTCTGGGCCTCTTTCGATGGTGGTGCGACCTGGGGGCTGGCTCCCTCGCATCCTCTAACACCGCATGATCGAGTGCTGACGTTGTCGTACGAGGATCTGCTTATCGGAACGAATTACGGGCTATTCGCAGCATCTGATGAGGCGTTTGACCCGGCGGGCCGGATTCGCACCTCGGCTGCTCCGCGCCGACCTGCCACACAACCTTCAGGGATAACCGCAAACCTGCCGCCGGTGAGCCCTCAGCCGCAGCCGGACATTCTGCCCTTCAGGCTGCCCGGCGTCTTCGGACTTGGAGTGGCCGACACGATCGGAATCTGGCTGCCCCTGTTGGCCTGGCTGGCCATCGCCCGGCACAACCGACGCCGATGATCCTCCCGCCTGCCGCGCAGAATAGAACCAGCCCGCCACGTCCGTCAGGGTCTTCCTCACGGACGCAACGGGCTGGTTGATGGTGCCGACGAACCGCGGCGTCTGGTTGCTGCGCCCCATGTCCGTCAGCGACGCCGTCCGTTTCCGTCGCCCTTCGCGTCAGGCGGCAAGACTGTCCTCAAGGGTCATTCGGATTTTCTTGAGCGCCTTGTTCTGGATCTGACGCACGCGCTCCTTGGTGACGCCGATCAATTGTCCGACCTGCTCGAGCGTCTTTGGACGAACGCTCCCATCCTGGCCGCTCGTCAGGGCGAAACGTTCCCGAATGACCGTCTGCTCCATCTCGTTCAGCGCGGCCCGATTCTCGCTCAAGATGTCGCGAATCTCCTGGACGCACAGCGATGCCGTATCGTCCCGTTTCCGGTCATGATAGTCGCTTTTCTCGAGGAACGGATCGAATTCGGTCGGGAATTGCCCGCGATACCGGGCGGCCTTCATGGCCACCCTGGAGAAACTCTTCAGAATCGCCCGACATGCGTAAGTGCTGAACTTGAACCCGCGGGAGCAATCGAACTTGTCGATGCTGCGCAGCAAGGCAAAATTGCCTTCGCTGACCAGTTCGTTGTAGTCCAGGGACGCCAAACGGGTCCGTTTGGCCATCGCCAGAACCAGCGGCATGTTCACTCCGGCAATGATCTCCCGAGCGTCCATGGCCCGATGCGCCCAGGCCAGGAGTTCGCACAGTTCGGTCCAAGACAACGGCCGGTTCACCGCAGCAGCCATCAAACGGGCCACCCTGGCCCGCGAATAGTTGAATCGCTGGAAGAGCAGAATCTCCTGAGCGGAGCTGAGGGTCAGACCATCCGCAGCTCGCTTCATCAGATCCTGGGGGCTCGCGTCCTTGAACCGCGTCTGCCCGGGCAGCAGGGTCTGTTTCTTCCCAAACAACGTTCTCTCCACGTTGGACTTCGCGAAAAGGGGATGATCCATGTAGCCGACAAAGTCGGCGGCGTTCTCGTGCAGCATCCTGAGGACCGCCTGATCCGTCGCGCTCAGGCGAGCCATGTCGGCCTCGGATGGCAGCACGAATCTCACGGCAGCCGGCCCCGCTTCAACTGCCCGGGTTGTGACTGTCTTTGTCCCTGCCATGACCCGACTCCCTCTGATCGTGGAAACTGACCACCAGCCGCGCGCCTTCAAGGGCATCCAACCCTTGATACGTCCGATTACCTCGCCCGGATCGCGCAAGCCGTCACAAACGATCCACGGTCCAATCGTTTTCCGGTATTCACTTTCAGGCTGCTCGCAAAGGTCCGAAAGACCACGCCTTCCGCCCTTCGCGCTACCTGGGGAGAGCCAGTGCGGGGGAGTCAACTGTCATAATAACTATACAACAAAAAAACCGCGGGGGAAAGAAGTCAAGCCGATTTTCGCACGTTTTTCGGGTGTTTTTGGGATCGCCCTCGAGCCGCCAGTCTTGTCGCCCAAAGACCGCTATTATCGCCAACAGGAAGAGTCACACCCTATAAGCCAGCGTGTCAGCAGGTCCGAGATAGAGCTTGACCGGGGCGGGTTCCAGCGGTCAGCGGACTTACTGGCGCCCCAAGTGCGCAGCGGAGGCTTCGGGGTCTTACCTGGTGCCTCTTTGAGATGCAGTGCTCAACGTGCACAATTCAAGCCCCCATTGAGCCGGATGAGATAACGACGATTCCCATTGTGCACGGCGTCAGAGTCGACCGGGTCGGCCCGTTTTCTCGTCGCGCACCGCCAGAGGCAAGAGAGCCGGAGCATGATTGAATCAGGCTGGATCACCGCCTGCGACAAAGCTGAACCTGATGTTGAGGAGACTGCCCGCTCACGCAAGCGTGTCTTAGAGCCGGCGCTGTGAGGAGCAACCAGACCCGGCCGGATTGTGTTGCCTTCATTCTCGCCGCTGAGCAGGGACAATCGCCTCCACTCAACCGCCGAGACGTTCTCTCGCCTCGATCGAAAAGAGGAAGACCAGTCGCCGCATGAAGGCGGCCATGCCACGATCCCGGACGGCATCGACCAGTACCGCCGCTACGACTAAGCCGGCACCAACCTCGGCGTCGGACCAGTTGCAGAAGTCAATTTCGGGCAATTCAGCCTCGACATACTGTCCGCTCCGCTCTCGGACTCGGCGTCGCATTTCGCGCACGATCACGCCATCGAGCCATCGGCAAAACTTCTTCGCCCGCCGGTTGTCCCGCTTGAGGAGTCGGTGAAGACTCCGCAACGCGCGGGGGCTGAGATTCGGGGGATAGACACCAACCAGAACGCAGTCCATACCGTTGCCTCCGCATCGCCTGCCGCCTTGCCTGTGATGCCGGCTGCTACCGCTGCCTGTCTCAGGGCAGGATCTTCGTCCAAGCCAAGATCAATGGCGCACCCTGCTTTATCGGACGCCTACAACGGGGCAGAACAGTCCCGTGGGACCGAACGGACAAAAGGGCAGCGGCGGACGAAATAGCCTGGAACCACCCATACTTCCAACCCGATCACCTGCCGTGGAGTCACCGCCCGATGAAGCCTGGAAGCCGTCGCGGATACCAGTACTGGCGGAGGTTCGGCTCGGTCAAATCCGCCCAATGTAAGGCCATTCATAGGCAGAACTTACGAAGATAGGATTGATCGAGAGGCGGTCAGTCAGGAGCACGGTTGGCTGGGGTGCTGCACGGCAGACAGGGGGTTTGGACTTCAACATGGGAAGCGCCGCCCATCCTCTGACTGACGGCCAAGCGTCTCTTAGGCAGTGAGACCGGTGGCGCCAGCCATCTGATCGTATCCCAACACCCCAACCCCACCCAAGTAGGCAGGAATTACCCCGATAAATGACTTGCCTCGCCCAGGAACTTGGGTTACATTTCCTATACCACCAAATCTCGGGAGCAACCGTCTCCCACACGAGCCCGGATGTCACCCCGGGCTCTTGTTTTGGGTTGCGGTGTTCTGATCTCCTTTTTGCAGGCCCGTTCGCCTCCCCTTCGAGAGAAATACGGGCTTTGCATAAACCTTTTGAGCGGCGCAGGATATCGAGCCACAATCCGATTTCTTGCTTGACCGCAACGGGGCTGCGGGTACACAATATGGCGAGCGAGGAAACACAGGCCGAGAGTCGGCCCCGCAAGGTTCCCCGAGATCGACGTGCAACGCAGCCCGTGACGGGCGTGTGGGTGCGTTCGTTCTGCGGCAGGGGAAAATGCGCATTGGTAGGCGACGGCTGCCTGCCAAGCGGTTTCGAGCGGGCTTGGGGGGTCGCCTGTCACGACCGTCGGCTCTGGGCGGCCAATCCTCGGGCGCCGATCGGGTCTGCGCTATCCTGTCTCGTGGAATTGGTGAGCGTTGCAGCGGATTTGGACCAGTCTGGCAGGCCATGGAATCTTGCGGTTGATCGCCACGATCACCGCGTGCGGGATGTGCGTTCCAGCATGGGCTGCTCCCGTATTTGGCAAACGAACAAAGCTTCGTCAGCCGGATGGAACGTTGGTGGAAGTCCGAATCTGGGGTGACGAATATCACCAGATTGTGGAGTCCCTCGACGGCTTCGCACTTGTGCGCGACCCGACAAGCGGTGCGATTTGCTATGCCAAACCTGCCGACGGCAAAGAAGACCTTGCATCGAGTGGCGTTGTCGTCGGCCACCCCATTCCCCAATCCCTCGCTCTGAAGCGTCATTTGCGACCCTCAGCCGCAGCGATCCGCAACCGGGTCTCAGCGGCGCGAGCTGCGTTTTCCGCCCCGGCAAGCGCCGGCACGCCGCAGGTCGCCGGCACGGGTGAACCCGTTCCTGCCACCACGCCCAGCGGCAGGGTTGAGGGGATTTGTCTTCTGGTCGATTTCAGTGACGACCCCGGCACGATCCCTCCCCAAACCGTTTGGAACTTCTGCAATCAGATCGGGTACAACGGCTTCGGCAACAACGGCTCGGTTCGCGACTACTTTTACCACGTATCCAAGGGGCATCTGACGTACACAAACTTTGTTCCCGGACAGTACTACCGGGCCTCTCAGCCGAAGAGCTACTATGATAATCCGAATTACCGTTGCCCGACGCGAGCGCAGGAGTTGGTGATCGAGGCGCTTAACGCGCTCGACGCGGCGGGTCTGGACTTTAGCATGTACGACGCCGACCGCGACGGCCAGATTGACGCCATCAATTGCCTCTACGCGGGCACGACTTCGGCGGGATGGGCCTACGGCCTGTGGCCTCACTGCGCGCCCATTTCATTCTCGGCCGACGGGGTCACCGCATCCCGGTATCAGATCACGGACATGGACGGCGCCCTCTACCTGGATACCTTCTGCCACGAGAACGGCCACCTCGTGTGCAACTGGCCGGACCTGTACGACTACGCCGGCAGTTCCTCCGGGATCGGCAAGTTCTGCCTGATGTGCGATATGGCAAGCCGCACCAATCCCGTGCAACCCTGCGCCTACCTCAAGTACATCGCCGGATGGACTCAGACGACGTTGCTGGTCAGCCACCAGGTAGGCTTGTCAATCAGCTCCGATCAGAACCAGGTGTACAAATACTCCCACCCCACGAAGCCAAACGAGTACTATTTGATCGAAAACCGTCAGCAAACGGGCCGCGACACAGCTCTGCCGGACGCCGGTCTGGCCATCTGGCACATCGACACCTACGGCACCAACACCACCGGTGACCCGGGCAACAACGAGGTGACGCTCGTGCAAGCCGACGGGCGATGGGACCTCGAATACGGCGCAAACCAGGGAGACGGAACCGACCTCTGGAAAAGCCCGACCTATACCGCGTGCGGCTCCCATACCACGCCCAGCACCAAGTGGTGGGACGGTAACGCCTCCGGTCTCGGCCTGTCTCAGATCAGCAATTCGGGCTCGGTCATGACCTTTACGTTTGCCGCAGCGGCAATCGTGTTGGACACGCAGGAAATCGTGCACGTTATATACCCCGGACGTGCGGTCCCCGACGACACCTTCACAGTAACCAACGCCAGCATGATCGCGCCGATGGACTACACCATCGGCTGCACCGCGGGCTGGGTCACGATAAGCCCCTCCGCCGGCTCCTCCATGGGTGAAGCCGACACCATCACGCTGACATACAGAAACGACCTGATCCAGGGCTGGCAAAGCGGGTCTTACGGAGCCATCGTGTTCGTCGGCGCCGAGAATGCTTGGAACAGCCCCCAGGCCATTTCGGTCCAAGTCATCATCGGCGGCGTCGCAGCGGACCTCGACACCGACACCGACGTCGACCAGGCTGATTTCGGCCTTCTTCAGGCTTGCATGAGCGGCTTCGGCATCAAGCAGACCAACCCTGACTGCGCCAAGGCCGATCTCGACAAAGACGGCGACGTAGACCACGACGACGTGGCCGTGTTCATGGGATGCTTGAGCGGGGCTGACGTGCCGGCTGATCTGAATTGCGAGTAGGATGCTCTGTGACGCCGTCGCCGAGATTCTGACCCACCGCCTCAGGAACACGAAATCATTCGATCAAGAGTCTGTCGGAGGCCCCGGCGGCAGCGTAGATCGCTTTCACCTTTTCCGAGACGGACGGGGCAACGGCCCGCAGCCGCAACGGCTTGGGAGCCACCATACCCAGGACATCAGCGATGTCACAAACCCGCAGCACGTTGAGCAATTGTGGAGCACCCTCATCCATGTGGCTTGCCGGCACGCCTGACACGGCCGCGCCGCCGATTTCGGGCTCCAACAACGCAGCATAGGCCGCGAGGATTCCGCCCGCCCCGACGCCGCCGACCCGTACCGGAACCTTCCGATCCATTGCCAGGAAACGGGCCGTCGCAACAACGTCCCATACCCGACCGGCGTCAACGGTACGCCCCAGCAGAACATGGGCGCGCTCGACGTAGTTGGGCGGGTTCTTTCGCGTCCACCGTGTCCCGCCCACGCCTCGCGGTTCACATCGGAAAACAACCTCGCCGTCCTGCTTAAGCGTCTCAATCACGGCGGGGACCACGACCTCCTCCTCCCGGCCGGCAACAACGAGAAGCACCTGCCTGACCATCTCGGGGACAACGCCCACCGGCATCGCACAGCATTCGATGCCCTGCTCGGTGGCCAGCCGCAAACGCCCCTGCCCGTCTCGATGCACCACCCTGGCCGGCGGAATGCGCTCGGGAAAGCCGCTGAAGGATACTCGGCGCAACTCTCGGACCAATTGTTCCCGCCAAGCGTTCAGGCGATGCGCCGACGGCACTTCGGGAACGGCCATTGGTACGAAGACCCGATCCACAACGGTGTTGATCTGGTCCGCCGGAATATCAGAATCGTCAGGAAAAACACGGAGGTTCGACGCCGGGATCGGATAATGGCTCGGATCCTCCTCGCGACTTACCAGATCCACCTCGCTGTCCTCGACGAGGCCAGGGTCGCCTTTCAGCCAGGTGTTGATGAATCGATAGCATGCTTGGCGGATGTCCTTGCGGTATTCGTGGCCGCCGATGCTCACCACCGCGTCCACGCGATCGGAAGTTCCAAACAGGCTGTACAGACGTTCCAGCCGATTGATGATGCGCTCGTTGGCGCTCATCGGAAAGATCGGATCCTGGTCGCTGTTTACGAAGAGCAGAGGACGGGGGGCGATCAATCCCGCGATGTACGTCCACGGCCACTGGAAGGCATTGTGCAAGAACATGCAATCGCAGTGCCCGTTGATGAGCCGCTGCCCCACATAGCAGGGCAAATCGGCCATGCCGCTGACGGGCACGGCAACCGCCACGCGTTCGTCCGCGGCGGCGATCCAGAAGGTAGACGCTCCTCCCCCGCTGATTCCGGTCACGGCGATCCGAGCCGGGTCAACGTCGTCCCGACTCACCAGATAATCGATCGCCCGCATGCCATTCCAGCATTCCACGCCCGCCGGCGTATAGCCCCGCGAGTGCCACCACCACCGCCCCTCGCGATACGTCCCATGGTGGATGCCGGCAATCTCTCCGAGCTGAACCGTGTCAACGATCAGACAAACATAGCCGTGTCTGGCGTACCAGATTCCGTGGGATTGATAGGCGGTCTTATTTCCGTCCCGCCCCCTCGATGAATGGCCACAAACGTACAAAACTGCGGGGAGCCGGCGACCGTGCTCCACGATTGCGGGACGATACAGATTCGCCGTGACATACAAGCCCGGCCGGCTCTGGAAGTGCATAAGATCTACCGCAAATCCCTGGCCATCGATGGTCTTGCGGATGACCGGGTTAAGAGGCGTACGTTCCGGCAGCGGCCACAGGCCCAACATATACAGGTATTCCTGTCGCAACCGCGGCCGCATGGCCTTCCAGTTCTCGAGCGAATCGGTCCCTTCAAGAAACCGTCCGGAGATCCTGGCCGCCGCATGTTCCAGATAAGTCTGTATCATGGCGTCACCCGGCAAACCCCTGTTGACGGCGTAGCGGTCTTCCTGGGCAACAGCGACCTGCGACGCCCATATCATCATGGACAAAACCTGCAACAATGATCTTTTCATATGGCCCTCTGAGCAAAAGACTTCGGGAGACGGAATCGGCTGCCGAAGCCGGATTGTCCGATAATCGCGAATTGTCGACAAAAGCATCTCGCGTCGCAAGTCTCCCGACATGAACGGCTGCCTCTTGAACACGCACCGCCGAACCCATGGGAATTCAAAATTTCATTCTTTTGGAACTGAATTTCGGAAGAAGCTATTCAGAGGTCGCGGTATTCAACCGAAGAGATATCTGTGGGAACCGCGAGCCTTGTCCTCAGGCGGTATCAGGACGGCTCGCTGCGATGAGCATATCATGACAACAGCTTTGATCGACGATCAGCCATGTTTCGTTTGAGAGCCGCCTGAAGAACTGCACGGTTGGCCGCGGCGATTAGGAAGGCTCGCGGCAACCGGCGGGGGAGAAAACCCGTGGACACCCTCGAACAGGAAATCATGAACACCGAGCGAATCATCGCCGGCTTGCCGGAGGTGCAGGCCTGGGCTCTCGATCGATCGTTGAGGACGCTGACCCCGGCACAGAAAGCCTACGTGACGGAGTCACTGCGGAGCCTTGAAGCCGACGACACGGTGTCGCCCCGATACTTGCAGCTTCTCGAACACTTCTTCGACAAGTGGTCCAGTCACAACCTCGCGACCAAGCTCGTTCTAATCAACCGGCTCACCCGTTTGTCCGCCCGGGATGTCACGGGCGGGTCCTTGCCGGCCGGACTCGATCACCATGTCTTCACCTTGCCGGAAATCCTGCAAGAGGTCACTTGAGCGCCGTCACTGCGAGCCGGCCCAAGGGGGGATATCGGTCATTGGAATAACACCCTCAGGCTGTGCCCAGAGCGGCAATCATGCCGCCTCCCACTGCTCGCGTAGCAGCGCAACGCAGGCCGGGAGGACCTTCTCCTTGTCACCCTTGGTACCGCATTCGAGGCTGACGAAATCCTGGTATCCGATCATTTTCAGTCCTCTGAAGCCGTCCACGTAGTTGTCCGCGGCGCCATCCTCGCCAGGCGTCTTCCGTTCTCGTCTGCTGGCGATGTGTACGTGGTGAAGGTACTTGCCAGCACTCAGGAAGGCCCCGCAATCGCTGGTCTCTTCCCATGTCATGTGCCAGAAATCGCCCATCATCGCAATGCCGGGGTTCTCGACGTCCTTGCAGATCGAGGCCGCGTCGGCCAGTGTTCGGAGGAAGTAGCACTCGTGGCGGTTGAGCGGCTCGAGCAGGATCCGCGTCCCGGCCTTGGAGGCGTGATCACCCAGTTCCTGGAGCAAGCCGGCCTTACGTTCCGCGGCCGGCGCGTCCCAACGCTTGAAACCGGTGAGCAGTTCTCGGGCCTGCTGATGCGGAAGCGACTTCTGATTGTTGAACGCCGGTACGATGATCAAGCCGGTGGATTCGACCTCGCCTGCCATGGTGAGCAGTTCCTTCATCGTGGTCATGGCCTTGTCGCGAATCGCGGGGTCGTCGGCGATCAGCCAGCCATCGAAGCCCGCGCAGATGGCGCTCATTCTGACCGCCCGGCCCTTGAGTGCCTCCTTGAGCTGTTTGACGTTACTCCGGAGATATCCTCCGCCGACCTCCAGGCCCTCGAAGCCCCATTTTTCCATTTTGTCCAGCTTTTCGGTCAAAGAATTACCGGGAATGATGCCTTCGCCGCTCGACAGCCGCAGCACGGCCTTCGTGTTCATCTTGTCCTCCGTTGCCGCGGCCTTGGTGGCCGTGATGCCTACATCGCCCCCCACCGCCATCGCGGCAGCAGCCAAGGCGCCGCCCTGCAAGAAACCACGACGATCAAGACTCTCGTTCATTTGACTGTCCTCCGGGTACTCTCCGACCGTTTCGTTTCCGATTCGCGTCGTATGTTACCCCCGACTCCGCTGACGGTCAAAGATGACGACTTGCGACGATTCGCGTGCGGACCGGATGCCACCGGCCCGATCATGCCGCCTACGGTTGCGGTGTTCGGCGCCGCCGTTAGTATGAAGGCATGCGATGCTTCCTGGCGATCGAGTTGCCGCGTGAAACACGAGAGCGTCTGGCCGCCCTGCAAAAGCGCCTCTGTGCGCTGGATCGCGAGGTGCGGTGGACGAAGGTCGATCAGATTCACCTGACCGTCAAGTTCCTCGGTGAGGTTCCCGATGCAGCCGTGGGACAGGTTTGCCAATCAGCGGATGCCATTGCCCGAGACCATCCGGCTTTTGACATCCAGGTGTCCGGCACCGGCTGCTTCCCGCCGCGAGGCCCGGCGCGGATCGTCTGGGCCGGCTTGGCAAGTCTGCCGCAGCCGCTGATCGACTGTCACAAGGCCTGTGAACGGGCATTCGCCGAGATGGGCTTCCCGCCCGAGAACCAGCCGTTTCATCCGCATCTGACCATCGGGCGAGTCCGAGACCAGAGGGGCTCGCACAAGATCCGGCCAGCCCTCGAATCGGAACTGCATTTCGACGGCGGCCGCTTTACCGTGAAGGAACTGACCGTGTTTCAATCGGTCCTCGATCGCGGCGGCCCCACATACACCGTCCTTTCTCGCGCTGCCTTCCAGGAATGACTCACGGTAAGCAAGATCGCCGCCCCACCGCACCCATGGGGCAAACGGCTACTCCGGACGGGTCGTCTGGATCGCGGGCCGGGTCGAACTGACTTCGTCCGACGCAGACGGCGACAGCTCGGACGCAGGTATCTCAACGCGCGCCCCGGGCGCCTCCGCCAGATTGCCCCAGCACGGCGGAACAAAAAGAAACGTTTTGTCCCTGCCCACATAGATCACCACTGCGGCGCCCGGCTGACCGCCGGTTGCCTGCGGCGGCGTCCAGCGAACGACCTGACCTCCCGTGAGAGCCACATCGGGTTCCGCGCCGGCAACGAGCGTTCGCGAATCGGTATGAGTCAAATCGACTCGCCCGGCATAGATCCACTCCGATCTCTCGTGGATCGTGCGGCGCTCAGCCATATCCCAGGCCTTCACGGTCACGCCGTCAGCAGCGAGCGGCCTGATGCGGGCCCCTGAGTAATCCACTTTCACCGCCTCGATGGTCAGCTCGGCAATCTCCCGCATGCCGCCCATGCCGCCGGGGATCGGGCCGCGAAC
>DAOOIV010000061.1 GCA_035384605.1 Phycisphaerae bacterium | reverse complement strand
CAGCGTGTTCCCTGCCGGGGTGGATGAGCAGGAGGACAAGCGCGGGGCCCCCAAGAACCAAGCCCGCCGGCAAAAGCGATCCCAACGCCGAACTCTAGCCCGCCGGTCGGCACGCAAGCGTCACCTGCGGTCGTTCCTTACTCAAGCCGGCCTTCTTCCGACAGATCCGGCTGACCTGGAGATGCTCTTTCAGGCCAACCCGTGGTATCTGCGACGCGAGGCCCTTTCGCGCCCACTGACGCCGCACGAGTTCGGACGCATCGTGGTCCACCTCTCGCAGCGCCGCGGGGCCGTCGGTATCACCACCGACCCGGACGATCCGAATGAAGGCAAGGTCAAAGATGGTATGGACCGCCTCGACAAGCTCATGAGAGACCGGGGCCCGGACACGACCATCGGCCAATTGATGGCGGATTTGATCGATGAACGTCGCCAAGAGCATGACGGTATCACATGGAACGAGCCGATCCGCAATCGGCAATACCGTATTCCCGAAGATCAGCAGCTATTCGCTGGACGAGAGCTCATCCGGAGGGAATTCCATCGTATTGTTGAAATCCAGCGATCCTTCAAGGACTCGCAACTTGGCCCGATGTTGACAGACGATGTGATCCGGTCGCTGGACGATCCCACCCAGACGGATACTTGGCGTCATCAAGGTCTGCTGTTCGGACAGCGCCGGACGTACTGGGACACCGGTACCCTTGGCCGGTGCGTCCTCGAGCCAACTGAGCGGTGCGCGCCTATCGCCGACCGGCACGCCAGCTACTTCCGCGTCGTCGAGACAGTCAACAGTATCCTCATCGAACGTCAAGGCCAGCCGAAGCGACCGCTAACCCCCGAAGAGCGCGACAAGGTTGTACGGCTACTCCGGGGGCCGCTGTTCAAGAAGTCCCGGGGGAGACCCGAGCCCAAATCCACGGCCAGTGTAACGGACATCAAGGAAGCCCTGGGGATTAAGCCTCGCGATAAGACCGTCAAGCTAAACATCGAGGCCGACGAAGACCGCGAGATCAACACCGACTGGTTCCACCGTGAGATTGTGCATGGCGCATTCACTGAGGCGAAATGGGAGCTACTGGCAGAGGATCAACGCGAGTCAGTGAATCGAGCCGTCCTCAAGTTCGACCCCGATCAGGCGGACGACGCGGCGAGGCTCCGAGCGGGGGCCGAACGATGGTGGGCCATGGACGCGGCCTCTGCGGATCGGCTCGTCGAGGCGTGGAAGCGCCGCCCCAGGCTTGAGAAGCGGTTGAACCTTTCCCGCCGCGCTATCCTGAATCTCCTGCCGATCATGAACCGCTTCGACTCAGTCAACAATCGGTGGCCAACGCAACAGGAAGCGCGCAAGCTTTATGCCAGGACACTAAACGATCAACACGCCCGTCGGCGATATGAAACCGGCGCGCCGGGCCTGAGCGCTGCGGATCGGTACTATATGCGCCTGGGCAAGCACCAGATCGTCGCGGGCGTGCCGGAATTGCCGCCGGCGCCCACACTCTCAAATCCAGTCGTCCGGAAAGCCATCCACGAGGTTCGCCGCCACTTGGTGGCGTACCTGCGCCGCTTTGGCCGCAAACCGGACCGAGTTGTCATTGAGATGGCCCGGGTGACGAAGCAGTCCGAGCGTCAGCGCAACGAAGCTCTCGCCCGGAACCGACACCGGGACAAGATCCGCAAAGCCATCATCAAAGAAATCCTCCCGGCCGCATTCGGGGAGGAAGAAGCGGCAAGGCTGTCGCTCAGTCAGCAGCGTGCAGCCGTGGATCGCGTCGTTCTGGCGCGCCAGCAGAGGAATGTGTGCCCCTATTGCGGCCAGGGCGGGTTGACCGACCTTCTCGCTGCGAGGGGCGATGATTTGGAGATTGACCATATCGTCCCCTACAGCCGATGCGGTGACAACGGGCTGAACAACAAAGTCCTGGTGCATCGGGCGTGCAATCGCGGCAAGACCAACCAGACGCCGCGTGAATGGTGGGGCAGCGCGTTCGACGAGAGGATCCGCTTCGCGGAGAAGGTGTTCAAGGACATCAAGCCTGAGAAGAGCGACTATTTCAACAAGCGCGATTCTGATCGCAAGTGGGAGAACTTCACGCGAGAAGTCCGGGAAGGCGAGGAGTGGAAGAATTCGCAGCTTACGGATACGGCCTATGCGGCTCGGCAGGTTGCCGCGTACCTGGCTGACGCGTTATATGACGGCCGGGGACTTCCAGAGCGGGGAGATGGGGAGGGCGCTCAGAAGGTGTTCTTCACGATGGGCCGTTTTACCGCGATGCTGCGGAAGGACTGGCAACTCTTCGAGACGCTCAAGCCCCCACAAAGGGACAGCAAACACGGCGAACTAACGGCGGAGGAAGAGCTGCGGCTCGCCGAGAAAAACCGTGGCGACCACCGTCAGCATGCAATTGATGCGGTCACGATCGCGCTGACGGACCCGACGATCAAGAATACGCTGGCATCGTGGGCCGCGCAAGCGGCCGAATACTACGAGCAACACCGGCAATGGCCGCGTCGAAAGCCGACTGATCCGCCATGGGGCGACGTGCCCTCTTTCCGCAAGCAGATTCTCTCGCGCGTCTACGAGAGCTTTGATTCGAGTGAGTTGGCGTCGGGGAAGCGTGATGAACGAGGCGCCGCAAGTGTACTGATCGTCTCACACCGACCTGTGAAGCGGCGTCTGGTCGGAGCGTTGCATGAAGATACTCATTACGGTCCCGTTGTCGGGCCGCTACCGTCGCATCGCACCGAGCGCATTGACACGCTGTTTACGAATCGGATCAGCGTGGATCGCCTGAGTCCCAATCATCTGCGCGTACCCGAGGGGTGGGACGAGTTAAGTGTCAGGCTGGATGAGGCGGGCGTAGCGGACGCCCGGAAGCGGGATCTCCGCAAGCAGCTTTCAGCGATGAAAGACCCCTCACCCGAAAAGAGCGGCATCGTCCGGGATCGTGCCCTGCGCGACCGCATCCGCAAGTGTCTGCGCGCCAATGGGCTCGACCCTGACGGCTTCACAGCCAATCAGATCAAGCAACTGGTCAGGGAGGGCAAGCTCACGATGGCCAGCGGGGTACCCATCAAGAGCGTGGTGCTTCTTCGGACGAACAGCGACCCGGTCATTATTCCCCGAAAGCAGTGCGACCCGGCCAGTGGCAAAACGGTTCCGCACATGGACCCGGACAATCCGGGAGCACCGCATCCCCGGACCAGGCGAGTCTACATCGGGGGGAACAACCACCACGTCGAAATCCGCGAGCGAATCCGCCAGCGAGGGGGGCAGGCTGTGGCCGAATGGATCGGGGAGGTTGTCACGACGATGGATGCCGCCAGGCGCCTCCACCCGCCGAGGAATCCGGATGGCACCCGGCCTGAACCGAGGCCGGCGGTGGACCGGTCGGATAACCACGACGGCGTTTTCGTCATGTCTCTCGCCGAGGGCGAGACGATCTATGCCCGTCGAAAGGATCGACCGGAGGAGCCGGCGTCGTACTTTGTCGTCTGTAAGCTGGACAAGGCCGGCAACTCATGCCGCATCCATTTCGCCCCGCACTGGGACGCACGTAAGGCGAGTGAGCAGGACCGGTGGGCCGTCACCCCAGGCGATCTGAGGCTGTGCGGTCCGGAGCCTGACCGACCGCCGTACAAGGTTCAGGTCGGGCCTCTTGGCGACGTGAAGCGGCTCGAGAAAGATTGATATGGCGATCCGGCGCGCCGATATGGTATTCGGAGGCGCCCGCGCCGTGATCAAGCGCACCATCGAAATCTCGCACGAGGCCGCGCATCTGGCGGTGAAGCTGGATCAGATCCAGTTGTTACGTCACGATGCTTCGGTGAAGGCCCCAATCGCGTCGATCCCCTGCGAAGATATCGGACTCGTGGTTGTGGACCATCCCGGCGTCACGTATTCGCACGCAGCCCTGGCGCGGATCATCGAGTTCGGCGGCGGGGTGCTAATCTGCGGCCGGGACCACCTGCCAGCCGGCCTCCTATTGCCCATGATCAGCCACACGGAGGGGGTCTGGCGGATCAAGGATCAGCTCAGGGCGTCGAAGCCGCTGCACAAGCGGCTCTGGCAGCAAATCGTCATCGCCAAAATCAAAGCTCAGGCCCGCAATCTCCCGTCAGGCGAGGTTTCTCAAGGCAGACTGCTCGCGCTGGCGGGCGAGGTCAAGTCCGGCGATCCATCGAACGTCGAGGCTCAGGCGGCGAAGATTTATTGGGGGGCGTGGTTGGGCGACCGCCCACAAGCGGCCTGGTTCCGGCGACGCCCGGAGGGCAAAGATCCGATCAATGGGATGCTGAACTACGGCTATGCCGCGATGCGGGCGGCCGTGGCCCGCGCGCTCGTGGGCGGCGGCCTGCTACCAGCTCTTGGCATTCACCACAAGCAGAGAGGGAACAACTTCTGCCTGGCGGACGACCTGCTCGAGCCGCTGCGGCCACTGGTGGACGCCTGCGTGCGTGACCTGATCGACTGGAATATCACGGAGATTGACCAGCGGGCCAAGAAACACCTGCTCGCTCTGCTCACCCGCACGGTGCAGGTCGGCGATCAGATGGGACCGCTCATGGTCGGCCTGCACCGAACGGTGGCTTCGTTGGTGGCCTGCCTTCGCGGGGAAAGCAGACGCCTGGACTTGCCGGTTGGAGTCAGGAATGACTCATGAACCTCAGCGCGTACCGATTCATGTGGCTCATGGTTATGTTCGATTTGCCGGTTGACACGAAGGCCGCTCGACGCGAGTATGCCATCTTCCGTAAGAGGCTGCTCAAGGATGGCTTTACGCGAATACAATACTCAGTCTACGTGCGGCACTGCGCAAGCCAGGAAAATGCCGATGTGCACGTCCAGCGAGTGGAAGCCGCGGTCCCGCCCGATGGCGAGATTCGCGTCCTCCTCATCACGGAGAGACAGTACGAGCGGATGCGGGTTTTCTGGGGAAAAAGGCGCAAGGCCCCCGAGAATCCGCCGTGCCAACTCGAGCTTTTCTGACCCCCTTCGTTGCCTAAGTCCTGTGCGGCAAACCGCTTGCGCGGGAACTAGTGTAATCGACCCCGACCTGCGAGCAAGCCGCAACAGAGACACCTTGCGCTCGAGCCCATCCACGAGTGTAATCGACCCCGACCTGCGAGCAAGCCGCAACCCCGAGCGATGCGCCGTACTCAGACAGGGAAGTGTAATCGACCCCGACCTGCGAGCAAGCCGCAACGCGCACGGCCTGGTAGGCCTCGGGGTTGGAGTGTAATCGACCCCGACCTGCGAGCAAGCCGCAACTAGGCATTGGGGCGGCGGATAAAGACGCTGAGTGTAATCGACCCCGACCTGCGAGCAAGCCGCAACGCGCCAATTGATCCAGGCCACCCGGCCTACAGTGTAATCGACCCCGACCTGCGAGCAAGCCGCAACGACCGACTACAAGGGGCTGCCCGGCATTGTAGTGTAATCGACCCCGACCTGCGAGCAAGCCGCAACGTGCATGAGCATATCACCACCCCACCCACAAGTGTAATCGACCCCGACCTGCGAGCAAGCCGCAACGGTGGCTCCATGCTTGAGGCGAGGCGGTCCAGTGTAATCGACCCCGACCTGCGAGCAAGCCGCAACCTCCAACGGTGAGGATGTCTTTTTGCTTCGAGTGTAATCGACCCCGACCTGCGAGCAAGCCGCAACCAAAAGTAGAACTTAGTAGCGGTACTGAGCAGTGTAATCGACCCCGACCTGCGAGCAAGCCGCAACGCCCGGCGGACCTGCTGCACGTGCGCGGTAGTGTAATCGACCCCGACCTGCGAGCAAGCCGCAACCTGCGATTCCGGCCTGCCTCACTGCATGATAGTGTAATCGACCCCGACCTGCGAGCAAGCCGCAACGATGACCCTCGGATGGCCAGCGCCGATCATAGTGTAATCGACCCCGACCTGCGAGCAAGCCGCAACTTGCAGGAGTGGGAAACGCTGGCCCCGCCCAGTGTAATCGACCCCGACCTGCGAGCAAGCCGCAACCGTCACGTTCGTGGCGGCCAGCAATCGCCGAGTGTAATCGACCCCGACCTGCGAGCAAGCCGCAACGGGAGGCCGTCTGGGCGCAGCAGAGTCGCGAGTGTAATCGACCCCGACCTGCGAGCAAGCCGCAACCGCGCAAGTCATTCCCTGTGAGTAAAACCAGTGTAATCGACCCCGACCTGCGAGCAAGCCGCAACGCGTCTCTGATCAGGGCCCGACTGCCTGTTAGTGTAATCGACCCCGACCTGCGAGCAAGCCGCAACGCTGATCTAGTAGGCGCCAATCTGGCCCGCAGTGTAATCGACCCCGACCTGCGAGCAAGCCGCAACGCCTCTCTGATCCAGGCCCGACTGCCTGTTAGTGTAATCGACCCCGACCTGCGAGCAAGCCGCAACCGCAATGGAGTCTCTGCTATGAAACCGAGTAGTGTAATCGACCCCGACCTGCGAGCAAGCCGCAACTGATATCGCCCAGACACCGGAATTCGTTCGAGTGTAATCGACCCCGACCTGCGAGCAAGCCGCAACATATCTGGCCGGGTGTGCCGGCCGAGTCTAGTGTAATCGACCCCGACCTGCGAGCAAGCCGCAACGCTATGCCGGACGATTGCCGGCTGAATTCTAGTGTAATCGACCCCGACCTGCGAGCAAGCCGCAACGCCACGAGCGCAGGATATTCATCCACGAATAGTGTAATCGACCCCGACCTGCGAGCAAGCCGCAACTTAGCGACCGTGTAGGGCCGACCAGAATGCAAGTGTAATCGACCCCGACCTGCGAGCAAGCCGCAACTACCGAGGCAATCGAAGCAGCACGCTGGCGAGTGTAACCGACCCCGACCTGCGAGCAAGCCGCAACCCGGCCCGGATTGCGGTCATCCAGACCGCGAGTGTAATCGACCCCGACCTGCGAGCAAGCCGCAACTCGATGGGCTACGATGATCAGCAGCGGTAGAGTGTAATCGACCCCGACCTGCGAGCAAGCCGCAACTCTCAATGTCGAATGCTAGCCTTTGCACGTAGTGTAATCGACCCCGACCTGCGAGCAAGCCGCAACTGCGGCGGCAATGTTTTGTGGTTGTTATTTAGTGTAATCGACCCCGACCTGCGAGCAAGCCGCAACGGAAGCGTCAGCGCCAGAATAGAGGCGACTAGTGTGATCGCCCCCAGCCTGGGAGCATTCCGCTCACGGCGGATCATGGGTGGTTTGGGATCTCATTTTTGCGTCCCCGGGTTTGGGAAAAACCGGGGACCTTTTTTTGTCGAATCGCCATCATCCGAAAGCCCCCGGACCCTCTAGCCCCCAACGTCCGGCACGCCTTTTTATGTCGTGTTGTGTTCACCGTGTCGAATCCGCCGGGACGGACTCTTGGTGGGCGTCTATCCCGACCACTTGCGATCCAGCCTTCTCCGCGTTTTCCACGGCGTAGCGCAACGAAGACGGCGCGGCTTGTTACCTTGCCCCGCGTCTCCGGCCACCACGATCCGTGTGATCCGCGTGGTCTGCGGGCCCAGCTTTCTGCTTCTTTACCCGCAACCGGACCGTCTGGTTCGCGGGCACCCATCCGTCGTCAGCGCAGTGTCGCGTGTCCGAACTTCCGGCGAAGCCGGTTGGCGTGTTCCCACAACGTGTCGTCGTTCTTCAGGAAGCGAATCAGGTGGCCTGCTGAAATGCCCAGCGAGCGGGCGGTGTCGGCTGTGCTGCCTGCGCAGGCGGAGAACATATCCAGGACATATTGAACAATGTGGTAGTAGTCGGGGTTTTTTCTGTTCACCCTGAGACCGGGATCTCGGGACAACGCGGAAAGGAAGAAGTCCGGCGGCGGATCGCCCGGTCTGAGGGGGTTTCGCTGCGTCATGGCGATGGCTTCGCGAAGACGCCTGAGTGCACGGGCCTTGTTCTCGTGTTGAGAGCGGCTCTCGGCAGCCGTCACAATGAGCGAGGTGGGGCCATGGCGGAGTCGGACGGCCGAGGAGGTCTTGTTGCGTTTCTGCCCCCCGGGGCCGCTGGCGCGGTAGCAATCGACTTCGCACTGAGCCAGCAACTGGGAATCCGAGAGATCGAGCCAGGATCGCGCTCCCCTGGTCGGCGACCGGTTTGGCTGTTCCTTCAGCATGATGACCGTTTCCGATGCTCGTGAATCCCGGCCGTCCGCCGGCCGGTTACCGCCCCTGGCCGTCTGCCCTGTCTGAAGCCTCGTCGGCAGAAGGGATCAGCCGCTCTGTTTGCCAGCTTCGGGCGGCACCGACACGGCGCAACACATGATACTCGAACGAGGTGTCGGAAAAAGCCTCACGAGCGCGAGAGTGCAATCGGTCGTTTTCGGATCTCTCAGCCCTCCCATCCTCCGCCGAGCGCCTTGTACAGGGCGATCAGGTCGGTGATGATCGCGGTGTCGCTTTGGACCAGAGCCTCCTCGGTGGCGTACAGTGAGCGTTGTGCCTCAAGCACGTTCAGGAACGCTCCCAGTCCGCGGACATAGAGTCTCGTGCTCAACTCCGTCGCCTGGCGGCTTGTTTCGACGGCCTCGAGCAATGCCTGGCGGCGGATTTGTTCATTCAAGTAGGCGGAGAGTGCGGCCTCGACCTCGTTGAGCGCGTTGAGCACGGTTTGTTCGTATGCTGCCAGAGCCTGCTCCTGCCGGGCGTTCTGTATCTCGATGTTGGCCCGGATGCGTCCGCCCTGAAAGATGGGCCATGAGACCGCGGGTCCGAGCGACCAGACGAGGCTATCGCGGTCGAGCATATATCGGATGTCGCGGCTCTGGGTTCCGAAGGAGCCGGTGATGGAGAACTTGGGAAACAAGTCGGCTATTGCCTCGCCGATGCGAGCGGTGGCCGCCGCCAGTTGTCGCTCGGCTGAAGACACGTCCGGCCGGCGGCGCAGGAGTTCGGAGGGCAGGCCTATGGGCACCTCAGGCGGGCTTGTGGGAATCGCCGAGGCTTCTTCGAGTTCCGGCACCAACGCACCGGGCGGCAGTCCAAGCAGGATGCTCAGGCGATACATGGTCTGTCGAACGGAGTCCTGAAGGACAGGCACCTGCGATGTGGTCGTGGCAAGTTGCGTCCTGGCCTGCGCAACCTCCAAGTCATTCGTGAAGCCCACTGAGCGTCTGTCCTGGGTCAGCTCAACGGTTTTCCGTTGTGCCTCGATGTTCTTGTGGGCGATGGCCAACCGCCGCTGGTAGCCCCGCAATTGGACGTATTCGAGGGCCACCTCGGCCACCAGCGAGACGATCACCGCTCGTTGATCCTCAACGGAAGCGACGACTTCTGCGTCGGCCGCCTCGAGTCCGCGCCGCACGCCTCCAAAGACATCAAGCTCCCAGCTTGCATCGAACCCGGCCTGAAAGACGTTCTGGCCGCGATGCGAGACCCGGCCCTCGTCCGAGAGTTTGTTATTGACGGCGGTTGAGAGCGCCTGCTTGGCCGCATTGGAAGCGATTTGAGCGGGGTCGATGCCCTGACCGTTGACCAGGGATTGGACGGCCGAATTGACGGCGGTATTCCTCACCTGTTTGCCCAATCCGGTTCCGCCGGAGGCCTCGCGGCCGGCGTTCAGGCTGCCTCCGCCGTAGTTGTAGCTGCCGGCGGCGCCGATCTGGGGCCAGAGTCCGGCGGCTACGGAGTTTCGTTGCGCTCTTGCCTCGCGGACACGAGCGGTGGCGATTTTCAAGTCCAGGTTCGACTGGACGGCCCGGTCGATCAGCGAATCGAGCGTTGGATCATTCAGCTTCCTCCACCAGCTCCCGATGTCGCACGGCCGGCTCGTCGGCCGAGTCGTCGGTCCTTGGGCTTGCCAAAGCGGGTCTGGGTGCCGTTCGGCAAACGGCTTGGGGCTTGCAGGGGCACTGGCGGGCTGCGTCGCTGCCGCGTCCGCTTGCAGGCTGGACCATTCCGCCGGCATGGGCAGATCCGGGCGCCGGTAGTCCGGTCCGACCGTGCAGCCCAAACCAAGGACGGATAGCAGCACAATCTGTGCGAGAGCCAGGGTAATGAAAGCGGCCCGGATCAAACCGGCGCGATCTTCGCATGGTCTGGCCTGCGTATGAGCCAGGGATCCTCGATCCGATCCGGCCGTAACCGTCAATTCATCGTTCATCCTGTATTCCTCATTCGTACCGCAGCGCCTCGATCGGATCGAGCCGGGAGGCTTTCCAGGCCGGATAGTAGCCGAACAAGATGCCCACGGCCGCGGAGACCACCACGGCGGCGATGATGGCTCCCACAGACAGCGCGGTCGGCCAGTTGAGCAGCATGCGGACGCAGATCGAGGCCGCACGTCCCAGAGAGATTCCGATTGCACCGCCGATCAAGCACAGAACGACCGCTTCGACCAGGAACTGGCGCAGGATGTCGCGCGGCTGGGCGCCGACGGCCATGCGCAGCCCGATCTCACGGGTGCGTTCGGTAACCGAGACCAGCATGATATTCATGATGCCGACGCCACCGACGATGAGTGAGATCGTCGCCACGGCAAGAAGCAGGTTGGTCATCATGGACGTTGTTGACGTCAGAACGTTGCTCATCTCCGTCATGTCGCGGAGGTCAAAGTCGTCCGGATCGTCAGGGCCGAGGCGATGACGCCGCCGCAGGACCTCCTTGATTTGCTGCATTGCGGCGGGAATCGATTGAGGGGAGCGGGCGACGGCCAGAATCTGGTCCACGTTGGTGAACCGTACCGGCATGGGGTTGTCGGCCATCTGGACCTCGCTGCGTTGCGGATACAGGCTGGTCTGACCGCCAGGGTAGAGATTGCTCAGAGTGTTGACTGCACTGCTGCTCGAGCCGCTGCTGATACTCTGGTTGGTTGATCCCAGCGACGAGCCGGCGACCCGGTACTTAATCGTGGACCAAGGGGCGAGGATGATGTCATCCTGATCCATTCCCATCATGTTGGCCCCTTTGCTCCTAAGGACCCCGACGACCCGAAAGGTCACATTCTTGATTCGGATTTCCCTGCCGACAGGCGAGGCCCCTCGAAACAGCTCGCGAACCAGGGTTTTGCCGACGACGCAGACCCGGTTTCCGTTGAGGATGTCGCGTTGGGTGAACATCCTGCCTTCGACCATGGGGCCCAGTTGCCGGACTTCGAGGAAATCCGGGGTCGTCCCATAGATGGAGTTGGGCTCCCAGTTGCGGCTGCCGCAGACGACCTGAGTTCTGGCCCGCACGACGGGGGCGGCCGTGCGGACCGCGGGGCACTGGCGAATAATGGCCTCGCAGTCCTGCGGGGTCAGGGTGATCACGCTGCCGGCGCTTTGAGTCACGCCGGCCGTGGAAACCGTGCCGGGCATGATGAGCAGGACGTTGGCGCCCATGCTGGAGATGCCCTTTTGAATCTGCGCAGAGGAACCCGCGCCGATTTCCATCATGGCGATGACCGCCCCGACACCGATGACGATTCCCAGCGTGGTCAGCGTGGCCCGCATGGGATTGCGCCGCAGAGCCCTCATGGCGGTTCGAAGGGTTCGCGAGATTCTCATATACCGGCTCCGTTTTCCACGTACCCCGCCATTGAACCTGATTTCGCTCCGCCATCGCCGGTAAAGAGCCCGTTTGAGATGGTGCCGTCGCGGATGTGGACGATCCGTCGCGCGAACCTGGCGACGTTGGCATCGTGGGTGACCAGGATGACGGTCAGACCGTCGCCTTCGTTGAGCTGCTGAAAGATGCGAAGAACGTCCACGCTGGTCTGGGAATCGAGGTTGCCCGTGGGCTCGTCGGCAAAGAGGATTGAGGGACGGTTAACCAGAGCACGGGCGATGGCAACTCGCTGTTGCTGGCCGCCGGACAACTGGGAGGGCTCGTGGTGCAGCCGGTCTTCGAGCCCGAGCCGGCAGAGTATTTGGCGGGCGCGGCGACGGGCTTCGCGTTCGGACAGGTGCTCGGCGGCGTACGACAGGGGCATGGCCACGTTATCGAGGGCGCTGGTGCGCGGCAGCAGGTTGAAGTTCTGAAACACGAAGCCGATTTTCCGATTTCTCTCCATTGCCCGCTCGGCGATCGACAACTTGGAAACGTCCCTGCCATCAAGCCAGTATCGACCGGAACTCGGCCGATCGAGGCATCCGAGAATGTTCATCAACGTGCTCTTGCCCGAGCCGGAGGCACCCATGAGGGCGAGGAGCTCTCCCCGCTCGACGCTCAGCGACACATTCTTCAGCGCAGGCACGCTGATCTCGCCGATGTGGTAGGTCTTACAAATGTTCTGAAGCTCAATCATTGGCGCACGATCTACATGGGCGGCGGCGGCCTGCGTTTACCCATGCGAGGGAACTTAGGCAGGAACGGATTGCTGCCGCCGGCGGACGTCTCCTGAATTTCTTCCTGCCCCGTCACGACCGCCATTCCTTCGACCAGTCCGTCACCTTCGACCTCGGTCATGTCCTCATCGCTCAAGCCGAGCCGGACGAAAACGGGCCGCACATGCCGTCCCTCGGGTACCCAGAGGATGCCCTGCTCCTGGACGTCGGTATCTGTAAACGACGGCGCGGTTTCTTTCGCGACGGCATGCCGAGGCCCGGCGGCCGACTGGTTCTCCAGGGTCCGGCGAACCTCGGGCAAGACCTGGTCCGCGGTCGGCGTCCATCTCAGAGCATCGGTTGGAACCATCAGCACGCCGTTATGACGATCGAGTTGGAACTTGACGTCGGCGGTGAGGTAAGGCAACAGTCTTCCGTTGGGATTGTCGGCCACGACTTCCACGGTGTAAGTCACGACATTCTGGGTCATGGACGCGTTCAGGCGAATCTTGCCCACCTCTCCCTTGAAGGTCTCGCCCGGGAATGCGGAAACGGTGAACGTCACGGGTTGGCCGGGGCGCAAACGACCGATGTCGGCCTCATTCACGGCCACCCATACCTGTATGCGCGTCAGGTCTTTGGCGATCAGGAAAAGGCTGGGGGCGTTCATGCTGGAAATAACGGTTTGACCTATATTCACGCGGCGATCGATGATGACGCCTTTAACCGGAGACTTGATGGTGGTGTACTTCAGATTGCGTTCCGCGCGCTGCAGCATGCTCCTGGCTTGAGCAAGGTTGCCCTTGGCCTCAACGATCGCCGCTTCGCAGATGAGCACGCTTGCCCTGGCCGAGTCGTAGCTTGCCTTGTAGTTGTCGTAATCGGTGGCTGCCAGCGCCGATGATGACGAGCCCAACTGTCGTGCTCGCTCCCAGTTTCGCTCGGCCTGGTAGAGCTTGGCCTTGGCCTGCTCCAAGTCCGCCTCGGCCCGCTTGAGCCCGCCTTCCGCGGACAAGACCTGTGCCTTGGCTTGTTCGACCTCGGAGGTGTAGAGGGCGTCGTCGATCCTGGCCAATACCGTGTCGGCCTCGACCGGCGAGCCGTAGTCCACCGTCCTGCCGTTGGCGTCGGTGCCAAACGAGAGGATCTGGCCGGCGACCTGGGCGCCGACGTCGATGACCTCTTCCGGTTCAACGGTACCGGTGGCGGCGATCGATATGATCATGTCGCCCCGTTGGACCTGCGCGGTGCGAAAAGCGGCCGCGGATGTGCTGCCACGATGCCAGTACACCGCACCGCCCCCGACGAGCAGACCCGTGAGTATGATGAGCACCAGGATTTTCTTCATGGCTAGCCCCGTACCGTCGACTGTCGACGCCGATCCCGACGGCGTTCAGATCGACGGCCACCGGGATTCTATGGATGTCAACCTTAAGGCAAGATGAAGACGCGCCGGACGCACGCTGGAGGTGATCGCCCCGCGCGTCCTGCAGCTCAAGCTGACGGGATCGAGGCAGTTCGCTCGCTGGCCGGGCGATACCCGAGGCCGGACGCTGGATGCCTGGCCCCCCCGCGTGTGATCCGAGAAACGCTTTGCAGCTTGTGAGCATTCGTTCCGGTCGTATGATAAGATCGTGGACGAGAAGGTGACATACTGGGTCGACTTGGCCGGCTACGACATGGACACTGCCAAGGCCATGCTCCAGACCGGCCGGTTGCTGTATGTGGGCTTCATGTGCCATCAGGTGGTGGAGAAGATGCTTAAGGCATGGTGGGTGTCGGCCAAGGGTTCAACGCCGCCGTACACACAGCCTCGTGGCGCTCGCAGCGCTGAGTGGTCTGTTCGACCTCCTTGATCCGACACGACGCGCCCTGCTGGACACGCTGGGGCCGCTGAATGTCGAAAACTGCTACCCGGCGGACCGGCAGCGGATTCTGGCATCTCTGACACCTGAGCGATGCGAGGGGCTGATCAGCCAGACCGAGGAGTTGCGGCAATGGATACACAGCAGGCTATCAAACTCGTGAAGCGATACGCCGACGTGGTCCGGGCGCAGTTTCCGGTGCGCAAGGTCGTCCTCTATGGATCTCACGCGCGCGGCACGGCCCATGAATACAGCGACATCGACGTGGCCGTGCTGGTGGACCGCATCGAAGGCGATCTGCTGGATCTCGAGGCGACGCTGTTCCGTCTGGGCCGAGGGGTTGACTTCCGCATCGAGCCGGTGCTGCGGGAGGAAGGGCACGACCCGAGCGGCCTGACCGCGGAGATCCTGCGAACCGGACACGTGGTCTACTCGGCCGCATGAGTTGGCTGACAGGCGAACACGGGCCGTGGGACAAGACGGCCGGCGCGATGATCGCTGCATAGAAAATAACGAATAACGCAGCGAGCACAGTGGCCCTCCTTGGTTATTCGGTCCGTCACGGTGAATCTTCAACATTCGGGTTCCGGGTCTGATTCGACATTCGGCCTTCGGCTCTGAGGCTGAGCCTGGGGCTCAAAGAGATTTCGCCATTCGGGTTTCGATAAGAGGCAATCGGACCTCGAACGTTGTGCCCTGGCCCGGTTTGCTGCGGAATGAGATCGTCCCGCCGTGAGCCTCGACAATGGTCTTACAGATCGCCAGCCCCAGACCGCTGCCGCCCTCCTCGCGGCTGCGGGCTTTATCGACGCGATAGAAGCGCTCGAAGATATGTGGTTGGTTCTCAAGGGGGATCCCAAGACCCGTATCACTGACAGCCAATACGACGACAGGGCCGTCGACATCCAAGCGGATCTCGACGCGGCCGCCCTTGCGGTTATACCGGATTGCGTTGGTCAGCAGGTTCGTGGTGACCTGCGTGATCCGAGACACATCAACCGACAGTTCCGCGGGGTGCAAATCAGTCTCAATGACGACATCCTTGGCCTCCGCCAAGGGAGCGACCATGGCGGTGCAGTTTTCCACGACCCCCCGCAAGTCGGCGAGCTGTCGGTTCAACGTGAGCCGGCCGGCGTCGGCGCCGGCCAGGAGCAGGAGCGAGTCCACGAGATCCTTCATCCGGCTCGATGCCCGCCGGCAGGTTTCGATCGTCCTGCGGTACTCGTCAGCGGTCCGTTCCCGCGAAAGCGCCAGTTGAACGTGAGTATGGATGACCGACAGCGGCGTGCGAAGCTCGTGTGAGGCATCGGCGGTGAAGCGGACCTGTTGCTGAAAAGCCGCCTCAAGCCGGTCAATCATCTCGTTGAGAACGACTGCAAGGCTCCCAAGTTCGCTCTGGACTTCGGCGACAGGGATACGCCGGGAGAGGTTGGAGGCAGAGATTTCCTGCGCCACCTCGGTGATGGCGCGAATCGGCCTGACGGCGCGAAGCGAGACCAGCCACCCGCCAACCAAGCCGGCGGCCAATACGCCCGCGCCAATCGCGGTGAGCGAGAAGGCAAAATGCCGCAACTCGATTTCTGTCGGACGAACGGATGTGCCGACCAGGATCCGAGTCCATCGCGGGCCGTTGATGTAGGCCTCACGGAATTCGCCTCTTTTGCGGATCTGCGGCGGGCCGGGCGGATGGGGTCGAACAGACAGGTGGGGACGCACTCCAGGATAGGGAACGCCGGCAGCGAAGCGGACGTTCGACGACGCCAGAACGCGGCCCTCGCGATCCCAGATGACGTAGTAGTCAGATTCGGGTTCGTTGGGCTCAAACCGTTTGGTCAAGGCGGCGGGCAGTTCAAAGTCCGGCGGGGGCAGGTCCTGCCACGGGTCGCGAGAGACGCTATCTCCCGCGTTGGTCGTCGATGCCGGCACAGATGACGGCTCCGGCATTTTCGGCGGCCGAAATCCGGCGGCCAGCTCCTGGACGGACCGCGCCAGTTCCGAGTCCAACTGTTCCCACCGAGCTCGCGAGATTCCGAAGTATGAGGCGGATCCAAAGCCGACAAGCACGACGGCCAGCACGCCTGCGTACCACAGTTGCAGCGTCCATTGTATGGACCTGAGGCGGACCGCCTTCCTGCGGGCCCCAACCCAGACGCACGGTGACCCAACAACCTGCGTACAAAATGCCCACCAGTTACGATGAAAGAGATTAACCATGCACTTGATATCCCTCGCCCCGGCGGGTGATGATGAACTCCTTCCCAAGTTTCTTTCGCACGTTGGCGACGTGCACATCGACGAGGTTGGACAGGGTGTCATTGCTTTCGTCGAACAGGTGTTCGTAGATCATCGTTCGCGTGACCAGCTTGCCCCGGTGCAACGCCAGGAGCTCGACGAGCGCGTACTCCGTCGGCGTCAGGGGAACCACCTGCCCGGCTTTTCGGACGGTACGTTCGGCCGTGTTGACCGCCACGTCTCCGATGTCGATCGTCGCGGTTGCCTGGCCCGCGCCGCGGCGAATCAATGCCCGGAGACGAGCCAGAAGCTCAGGCAGCTCGAACGGCTTGGTAAGGTAGTCATCGCCTCCGGCGTCGAGGCCCCTAACCCGGTCAGGAAGCGTATCGCGGGCAGTCAGGATGAGCACGGGTGTCGACTTGCTCTTCCGCAGCTCCCGCAGCAGGTCCCACCCGCTCATGCCCGGCAGCATCAGGTCGAGCACAATCGCGTCGTAATCCGTCCCGGCCGCCTTGAACAGACCATTGCGGCCGTCTGAGGCCTCATCGACCGCGTATCCAGCCTCGCGAAGTGCCTGTGCCAGCGCTTCCAACAGGTCGGGTTCGTCTTCAATCACCAGTACTCGCATGCGATGCCTCAGGAGTTCCGTTGCAGAGTCTTTCGTCAGACGGAGCATAGCGAACGTAACCTTAAGAGCACGTGAAGGCCAAACGGGAACGTTACGGCGCAGCAGCTTTGCCATTGCCTGTCGTACCCGTCGAGGCCGATTCGGCGTTCCTGCGGGCAATGAAATACCCTGGCTGCCTCTGAGCAGGATGGTCCCAATAGCGGAGCTTAACCAGAGAGCCGGTTGTGTGGGGGCGGCTCACGTCCTGCAGAAGCTGCCAGGCAGCAGCGATTACGGTCGACAGACTCTCCAGATTCGACCTCGGTGGAGCAAGCCGACAGGCGAGGTGGATTCCACGGCTCTCACGTCGACCTTCAGCCCGAGGGCCCGGGCATGCGACGGGAATTCGTCGCCAGCGGATCGATTAGGGTCGCTCAGCCACGCCTCGCCCCCGGCTTTCAGGGCGGAAGCCAGCCATCGGGCCAAGGGCTCTGCGTTGCGTCGTTCGTAGGTCAGATCAGCGCCGAACACGCGTTCGTAGGCTGACGACTCGGGCGGCAGTCGGAAATCAATCATCCTCGCCGCAGCAAGGCAGATGTTGTTGTTTGCGGCATTTAACCGGGCAAACGCAATGGCGTGCTCATCGTAGTCGCTGGCGGTTATCGACCAGCCCATTCTGGCCGCCGCAAGACTGACCAAGCCGATGCCGCAGCCCAATTCGACCGCCTGTCGGCCTTGGCCATCCTCACCCGCCAGTATAGCCTCAGCCAGAAGCACGCCCGCCGGCCACGGCTGCGCCCAATAAGGCATGTATTGATCTTTGGAGAACCGCTCCTGCACATCAGGAAGGTCGAGAAGACCGTCGATGTCCGCCGGCCAAATCAAGTGGAAGGTCTGTCCCCCCACCCGCCAAGTCTCTCTGCGAACCACATAACCCAGATAACAATCAACGGTCATGGAAATCCTGCGCCGGTGGCGAAACGGCAAGCGATACGCGTGCGTATTCGGGACCAGAATGGATTATACTGCGTGGTCAGCCATGTACACGACGCCGATACGCGTGCGCAACGGATTGTACTGCCTGCGGGACTTCGACCCGTCAGCAGCGCCGGTGGTTGCGGGGTGGGCCAGGGATGCCGCCGAATTATTCTGGCTGGCACCGAGCACTCCACCGCCGCTGACTGCGGCAAAAGTTCTGGGCTGGCAGAATGCAGACGTGTGCGCCTTGCTCTTTCAACGGGAGGCGTCCGACGAGTTGCTGGGATATCTCGAACTCAACCTCATGCCCGCTCAGACCGCCCACCTGTGGATGGGGCACTGTGTCATTGCCCCAAGCCACCGGGGTCAGGGCCTGGGTCGCATGATGGTAAGCATGGCGATGGAACATGCGTTCACGCATCGCAAGGCTGAAAGCGTCAGCCTGATTGTGTTTCCGGACAACGTAGCCGCCATCGAATGTTACAAACGCGTCGGCTTCGCGGCCGCGGGAGAGCAGCTCAAGGACTTCCGCACCACCGGTCGGACTCATCGCATGCTGCGGATGCTTATTTCTCGGCAGCAGTACGCGTAGACCCCTTGGTCGTCGTGCAGGAGATCGGGCGGCGATCATCCGGCGAGGCCAGCGAGACTCGCACTGTAGCGGTCGACTCGGGTACAGCGGTTTCCGCCGGCAACCGGCGAGAAACCATCTTGACTCCGGCATAGCACATCAACAGGATGACAAGAAAGCGAAGTGCCTGGCGAGGCGCGGTGTGGGCGAGCCGTCCGCCGAGGAAGCCGCCCAGAATCGCAGTTGGAATGACACACAACGCCAGCAGAATAGAAGCTCGCACATCCACGCCGGCCTGAGCATTTGCGACGTTCTTATAGACGGCCCCGATGATGCTCAAGGGTACGATGGTAACCGCAGAGTTGGCAATGGCTCGCCGGAGCGGCATTTTCAGGATCAACTGCTGAAGCGGCACGGCAACGATACCCCCGCCGACGCCCAGCAGGCCGCCGATCAATCCCATTGGCAGGCCGACGGAAACGGCCGACTTCCATTTCGGAATGGTCCTCGCGGTCGTTTCGTCGATTTCCGGCAAGCGATAGGACGACATGAGTCGATAGACATTGTAGCCCGCCGTATACAGGAGAAAGACACCGAAGAGCCGGGACAAATAGATCTCATTGGCACCCGCGAACCACGAGCCTTTGCTGATCCACACGCCGGCCAGTACGCCCACCACGGCCGTGGGGATCGTCACCTGAATCACCGGTCGCAGGACTGCCTTGGCACGGAAATGCTGCATTGCAGCGGGGAGAGCGACGAAGAAATTCATGATCATCGCGGCCCCCTGATAGAGATGCTGATCCAAGCCGAAAACCATCGTCATGGCGGGGATCATGATGATGCTGCCGCCGATGCCCAGCAGTCCTCCCAGGATGCCGGAAAGGAACCCGATTAGCAGCTTGATCGCAAGATCCATCTTTGATTCAGCCCGCCCGCCTCGACGAGAGTGTCAGGAGGTGCGATTCTACCGAGCAGGTGAGTCGAGGGAAACATCGGACGGCAAGAGGGCTTCTTAGGTGGGACGAGCAAGGACCTTGCTATTGCGGACCGGACGCGTCAGGAATGAATGCAGCTCGAGGGGCGCGGGCGGCGCAAAAAAAGAAAGAGAGAATGCTCCTGCCGCGGAACACTCTCTCTCCCACAACTCTCTCCCTCATCAACCCCAACATCCCATAATCTAAGCGTTCGGCGGCACCGCGTCAAGACTTTTTTCGCGACGCGAGCGAATACTCTTGGCGATCGGCCAGCTGAGGCCCGGCCGGCAAGCTCGCATGCGTTGCCGGCGTGCCTGTCGGGCGTGCGACTCGAATCGCCTATGTGCCCGGCAATAACGGAGTTAGCAAGAAGTTGGGCCCGCATTTTGTGTCGCCTGCACTCTTTAGCCCCACCGCCAGCGTATGAATAACACCCAGCGGAACTTGTTTTCCATGCCGAGAAGCCGGGCATCACGGGGCCAGGGCCGAAATCGCGGCCGTATAATAACGCCCTGTCGAACTCGTTTTCCATGCCCTGAGCCGACCTGCTGCGGGGTTGATGCCAACGGCCGCGTTGCCGATTCGTCTCACCGGCGCCTGCGTGACGACGGCGGAGGGGATACGTGCAGCCGAGGCAGATGTGAGTGGTAGCGGCTCACGGTGTTTTGCCGCGTTGTGCTACATCAGGGTCCGTGCATCAATCGTTCAATGAAGAGCGCCGCAGTGGTGAGGTCTTCTTTCCCTTCGTAGACCAAGGGACCCTGGTAGCGGTGACGGCGCAGGGCGTGTATCACCGCGGGCCAGTCAACGTCACCCTCGCCGAGGGCACAAAAACCCGGTTCAGGGTCCTTCGCCAGTTTGTAATCCCTGAGATGCACTCCCACGATCCGCCTGCCCAACGAGTCGATCCAATCTTGCGGGAAACCGTATCGCAGCACGCTGCCCACATCGAAGTACGCCCCTACCCACGGTGAATTGACTCGGTCGAGAAAGTCGCACATTTCGATCGGCGAAACGAGGAATTGGTTGCAGGCATTCTCGATAGCGATCGTCACCCCAAACGATTCGGCATCGTAGCTTAGTTCGGTCAAGGCCGTGTCGGCCCGTCGCAGAGCTTCGGCATAAGCTGTAACCATTGTGGCAGGACTGCGCGGATGCGAGACCAGTCCGGGCAGCACAAGAAGAATCGGCGCTCCGATCCAGCTTGCTCGCTGCAGCGCGGCCTTCGTCAACGAGACGGCCTCCTCGCGAACGAGGGGATCCGCTGAGGTGTACGGTTTCTCCCATAAGAACCCGCAGGCGAGGGCGGCAACTTCCAGTCCCGACCCGCGAATCGCATCTGAGATGCGCCGGCACTCGGCCTCGGTGGATACGGGTGTCAGTTCTCCTTGGATGTCCAACGTCGGCTCGATGGAGTCGAAACCGGCAGCCTTTGCCCTGCGAGCAGCGTCAGCCCACGACGTCCCCTTGGGAAAGCTCCGGCCATTGATGCCCTTGGGCCACATCTTGCGGCACCTCCGTCAGTGTCCGTCATGTCCCGCCCTCGCGACCCACGAAGCCGAATCAGTCGCAGGGCTGCCTGCGTCGGCGAAGAAAACGCCTGGTTGCTGCTCCCTGTCATTCGCCGAAGGACCGCAAACCCCAAGTCGCGGATTCTTGCCCTAAGGCGGACCGCCTTTTTGCGGGCCGCAACCCAAGCGTACCGCGATCCGGAAACATGCGCGCAAGCCGCACGGATGTCTGGCCGCAGGGTTCCATTCAGCCCGGCCGCAGGAGATATAAGACTATGAGAGCGTATTGCCCTCCTGCAACTGGAGGCAGCGGCTTGACAGGATAACTCCGCCGTCACACAATTGCAGTGGCGCGTCGACAGGGAGATGCCGGCATGGTTTGGCATCGTCAGCGAGCCTGTCGGGCCGCGCAAAACGTCTTGGCCCGTGGTGCAACTGGTAGCACGTCTGACTCTGGATCAGAAGGTTCTAGGTTCGAGTCCTAGCGGGCCAGATTGACATAAGGCTTTGTACATCATTTGCTTAGCCTTGAATCCGACCGACGGTCGAGGCGGAGGCAGGCCGGTATCGGCGGATCCGAACGGAGCAGGACGGCTTGCCCCGGATCGGCTCCCCAAAAAACTCAGCGAATCTTCGCCAACGACTGGTCTCTGCGGGGGTTGGGCGACCCACATCAGACCGTCTTGCCCGCCAGCCTGACGGTACCCCAACTGGAAGTGAGATGGGCTCGCAGCAGATCCTTTGCCTCGGCCACTTGGCCGGCCAGAATGGCCGCCAGGATGGCGCTGTGCTCTTCATGCGTCTGCCTGACGCGATTTGCCCATTGCTGCCCGTCGATGATGTCGGGATGCACGACCGGCAGGGGTGCATGCTGATATGCAATCACCAATCGCTTGTTCCGCGAGGCCTCAATGAGCGCGGCATGAAATCGCCTATCAGTCTCGGCAACGCTCAGGTGGTAGTCTTCGTTGATCAACTGCTCCATGAGGTCGCAGGCATCCTGCAACGGCTTGAGGTGCTCGGGCGTGTTCATTCCGGCCTCACAGATGAGCTCAATGGCGGCTCCCTCGAGGGCAATGCGTACGACGACCACCTCCATGATGTCTTCCATGACCAAAACGGGCACGAAGTAGCCCTTCTTCTCGCCTGTGACGATCAGGCCTTCCGCCTCCAAGCGGGCGAACGCCTCGCGCAGGGCAGAGCGATTGACATTCAGTCGCTTGGTCCATTCGGATTCGCGCAGTCTCACTCCTTCGGGTATCTGCTGTAGAATGAGAATCCTCCGAAGGCGTTCGTACGCCACCTGCCGCTTTGAGACACCCGCCTCTTTGGTTTTCTGCCTGTCCACGGGGCTACACCTCATTTCTGTCCGCAGGCGACCCGTTATGTTTTCAGCGATTTTCAGTCTACGAGAAAAGCGTCGCTGCGGCAATGTTTTTTTGCCACAATCGCAGCCGGGTCGGTCGACGGTGCCATCCGCGAAGCGATTCGAGTATCACGCCCTTGCTCTACTGCCGGGGCGCACTGGCCACCGGAAAGCATCACTCTTCGCCGTGTGGGAGAGCCTCATCGCTCACAACCGTAAGCAGTGTTTCCAGGGTGTCTTAGGGCTCGGCGGCAGCTCCGAATCGAGCGTCGCCAACAGGACGTTGCGGAACCGCCACCTCCAAGTCCAGCCAGTCGCTCGAGTGGAATTGCTGCGCGGACCGGATCGGCTGGTCGACAGGCGCCGTTCTGACACGGCGTGATATGATCCGTGGACCAACTCCCTGAAATCGTGTTGACGAATCGGGCTAAATCGCTGTTGACATCGCTATCCCGTCAGCGTATAGTCTACGAGGAGAGATCGCGTCTGCCAGTCGCTGTGGCACATACATCTCGCTTTGCGGCTTGGCAGCGAGGGAGATTTCCGAAACGGCGTAGACCCGGCGACCGGGAATCTCACGGAAGGGCGACCTCGAACGTGCGGATTCAGGATTAGGAGGCGGAAGAGTTCTGCCGTCTGAAATCCAGTTGTAATGTTTTTGGGGAAGGCGCGCATGCGCCCGAGGAAAAGAGGAGGAACGCTTATTATGAGGAGAAAAGCAACCGTGTTTGGTGTCGCGGTGCTCGTGGCGGCGGTGAGCGCTTCGAGCGTCATGGCCGCGAGTCTGGTCGCCATTCCGAAAGTGACGAACCGACAAGACAGCACCGTGAAAGTCGGCGTATACCCCCGGGGCATCACGCCGGATGGCCGCTTCGTGGGTGGCACCGCTGGACTGGGGTTTGGCAGCGGTGGTGAGAACACAGGCTTCGTTTACGACGCCACAACGGGTGTCATCGGGCACATCGTCGCGGGCGGCTATCAAGCTTGCGTGGATGGCATCGGCTATTGGACCGACGGCACCACGACCAAAGTCGTGATCGAGGGCGACAACGGCGGCTGGCAGTCGATGAATGCATGGGATACTGCGAGCAATTGGGACGGAACAGCTCAGTGGGCGAAGATTCGTCGGACGAATACACATGCCTACGGCGACAATGGCGGTCTGAACAGGATGGCGGGCACGAGCAACAGCAGCACCGGCCTGCTCCACGGCGTGTTCCAGACCAACACCCAGACGATCTACATCGACGCCTTCAACGGGACCGGGCTGGGTGCCTTGGACGTCAAGAGCACGACTAATGAAACCACGATGAATGGTATCTCCAATGCAGGCAAGGCGGTCGGCGTACGCGGCGGTCGCTGCTACTATGTAGGACCTTATGTCGGCGGCACTACTCCAGCGAATGGCTATATCGCCGCCGCGCCGGACGGGACCGACGCCGGCAGTCTGTACGACATTGCGGACGACGGTAGCATCATGGGCGGCTACGGCCATGTGACCGGCAAGACCGGCTGGTATCCTTTCGTTTACGACGGCACAACTTCGTTCGAGCTGCCGGGCCTTAGCAGCGGCTCAGGCTATGCGACCAACGGCGTGGTCTACTCGATTTCGCCCAACGGCGACTATGCCGTCGGCATGGACTACACCAAGGGTTACGAGCTGGCGGTCATGTGGGATCTGCGGGATATGAACAACATCGTCGCCACGGACCTGACCGCGTTTGCGGCGGCGAACGGCATCCTGGGCCCGTTCGACGGCAACCTCCGTCGGGCCACTGCCATCGGGATTAATGCCGAAGGCAATCCGGTTATCGCGGGAGTCGGCGTGGCCAGCAGTCTTGAGGCCAGCGGTTATACCGGCTTCGTGCTGACGATTCCGGAACCTGCGACCATGGGGTTGCTGGTTCTGGGTTTGCCGTTGATGTTTTGGCGCCGGCGCTGAGGTTTTGCGGCGAGTTGTGTGAAGTCTGAGCGTTGAGGGTTGTGGGAAAGCCCTGCGGGACGGTGGCGAAGGGCTGCCGCCCGCAGGGTGAACCCGGGGTGCCCGAGGGAGAGAATCGAACTTCATTGTCGGGCCGGCGTGCGACGAGCCCCGGGGATCCGGCCGGAGAGCGGGTTTTTTGGGCGTGTTGACCACACCTGAACGGCCCCACGGGCCGTTCAGGCAGTGTGGAATGTGGGGTTCTATATGGTGCCGTGACCCCGCGGGGTCACCGGCAGGGCAACACAACGAAACAGCATGGGCAAATGCGGGCCGGATGAAGGGCCCGGAGGGAGGATGATGTATGAGTCTTTCGCGAGTCGGATTCGCTGGAGCGGTGATACTGATGATGACGGCGGGTGCGCTCGCTGCTCCTGTGTTCACGGAGGTTCCGCCGTGGACCGGTCCCAGCAACGCGGGCGCAACCTTCACGGGTGAGCGCACGGACATCCGCGCAATGACGCCCGACGGTACGTATCTGGTCGGCAACTGCACGGGGCTGGACAACGGCTCGACGCCAGCAACATACGGCGTGATTTGGGATGCCACCAACGGCAGCCGCAAGGTTCTGAGCAGCGATGGGGCACTGGCGACGACCTGCACCGGTGCCGATTACCGCATTGTCGACGGTTCCACGCAACTGGTGGTTGCGGGCCTGTCCGCAGGCTGGGCCACAGCGTGGTTCTCGAACGACGGCGGCATCAGCTGGCTCAAGAAAGCAAGAGCAACGAACGTCGGCAGCTCCCCCAGTCTCGCGAACGGCAATACGTTGCGCGGCACCAGCACGGATGTGGCCTATTTCATCTGGAAAGACGGCGACAAGTATCATTACACGTCGATGGTCGTGGGGACAACTAATCCACCGTCCTTGACGAATACTCCCAAGTCGATCAGCAGCGGCAAGATGCTGATGAACAGCGTGGCCAACACGGGCCGGGTGGCCGGTCGGCGTTACGATAGTGCCGCGCCATACCTCATTACGTTGTTTGAGTATCCGCCCGCAGGCGGCAACCAGACTCAGTTGCCCGGTTTGGATGGCACTTTGCGCGGTGAGGTCTGGGCAGTCAACGCTGACGGCACGCAGCTTTTCGGTATCTCGCCAGTGAGCGACGGGCGCGCGGGCAACTGGCCGTTCAAGATGGTCATCAGCGGCGTTCACCCGAACGTGACCCAGGTGTCGATTAACGAGTTGCCGACGTATCCGGACACCGCAGGAAGCACAAGCAACGGCTTGCCGTATGGTGCCAGTGCCGACGGGACTTTTGCCTGCGGCATGAATTATCGTGGTCAGGAACGTGCGGTTCTCTGGGATCTGCGCGACGCCGAGCCAGCCAACTGGAAAGTTTACGACCTGACTTCCTACCTGGCAGCCAGCGGAAACCTGGGCTCCTTCTCCCGGCTGAACCGAGCTCACACCGTTGCGGTCAACGCGAACGACGTAGTTGTCGCCGGTATTGGCGTTCTGAGTACAACCGGTAAGACCACTGGGTGGTGCCTGAGGATTCCGCTTGCCGATTTGCCTTTCCCGGATACCGGGGCTTGTTGCATGATCGGCGCGTGCGGGGACAAGTTCGCGGCGGATTGCCCGGATATTGAGGGGCAGCAGCGGTGGACGGCGAACAAGCTGTGTGCCAACGCGGCGTGTCCGGGCGCCTGCTGCACGGATTCGATGACGGGTGCCTGCTCCGATTTCGTGGAGTCCGCGACCTGCACCGACGGGGGCGGAGTGTTCCGCGGCGCCAGCTCGGCTTGCTCGGCGGGAGTGTGCCTGGCTTCCTGCTGCAAGACGGACGGGACGTGCGGGGCAGAGCCGCCGGGGTATTGTGAATCGATCGACGGGATAGCCGGTGCGTTGGGCAGCGTGTGCGAGGCATCGACGTGCCTGGGTGCCTGTTGCGTCAAGGCAGGTCAATGTGAGGAGATGAACTACGGCGTCTGCCCGGCGGCCAAGTTCAAGGGTATTGGTACGAGCTGCGCGACGGAGGAGTGTCCTTGTTCCATTCCGTTTGCCGATGCGGACGGCGACGGTGATGTTGACCAGGCCGATTTCGCGCTGTTCCAGGTGTGCATCGGGGCGAATCTGCCGGCGGAGCCCGCCTGCGCGTGCTTCGACGCGCATCCGGCCGGTGCGCCCGACGGCGACGTCGACACCGACGACTGGTCGGCGTTCGAGGCCTGCGCCAGCGGATCGGGCATTACCGCAGATCCTGCATGTGGCGGCGTGCTGCCGTAACGATTGCGGGTCGGTTTAGTTTCAGACCTCCTTCATACGAGGTTTCGTGACGAGGTGGCCTCGGCAACGGGGCCACCTTTTTTGTATCAACTCTCGAACCGCGCAGTCTGAATGACCGTGCGCAATCTTGCGGCAAAGCTCCCGCGAACCACCAGGAAAGGCAGGGAACAGCGGCTTTCCGCCGTCGCCGAATCGCGCACGGTCATATAGTGTCGATCTACTTTTTCCCCAGCAGCTTCTCCAGCCGGTCGCAGCCTTCGCGGATCTGCTCCATGCTGGTAGCGAAGGACAGACGGACGTAGTCATCGAGGCCGAAGGCGATGCCCGGCACGACCGCCACGTGGGCTCGTTCGAGCACTTTGGCAGAGAAATCCAGCGAACCCTTGACACCCAGGGCGGCGAACGCCCCCGACACGTTTGGAAAGGCGTAGAAGGCGCCGGTCGGTTGGACACACGTGACGCCCTTGATGCCATTGAGGCGTTGGTGCATGTACTCGGCTCGGCGCTCGAACTCCTTGCGCATCTTTTCGACCTCGGACTGATCACCGCTCAAGGCCTCGACCAGGGCGTGCTGACAAAACGTTGCAGTACCGCTCGTGGTCTGGCTCTGGAGCTTGGCCATGGCCTTGATGATCGGCTCTGGCCCGGCCACGTAACCGACGCGCCAACCGGTCATCGAGTAGGTTTTGGAGCCGGCGTTGAAGGTCAGCGTCTTGGCGTAGTTCTCCGGGCTGCAGGCGGCAAAGCTCAGGAAGCGCTGGTTGCCGTAGATCAGGCGGTCGTACATCTCGTCGCTGAAGACGATGATGTCCTTGTCGGCCAGGAGCTTGGCGATCGCCCGGACCTCGTCGGGCGCGTAGGTGAAGCCGCCGGGGTTGCTGGGCGAGTTGAAAATCAGCACCCGTGTTTTGGCGGTGATGGCTTTGGCAATCTGGTCGGGGGTGACCTTGAAGTTGTTGGACTCCTTGCCCTCGATGATGACCGGCTTGGCTCCGCAGAGCTTGATCTGCTCGGGATAGCTGACCCAATATGGGGCCGGCAGGATGGCCTCGTCGCCGGGGTCGAGCAGGCTCATGCTCGCCAGGTAGAGAGCTTCCTTGCCGCCGACGGTAATCATGACCTGGGACGGTTTGTATTCCAAGTTGTTTTCCCGCTTGAGCTTGGAGCACACCGCCTCCTTGGCGGCCGGGATACCGGAGGACGGGCTGGCGTATTTGGTGTGGCCGGCGTCCAAGGCGGCCTTGCAGGCATTGCGGACATTGACAGGCGTGGGGAAGTCGGGCTCTCCAGCCCCGAAGCCGACGACGTTGATCCCCTGCTTCTTCATGGCGGCAGCCTTTGCGCTGACGGCCAAGGTCGCGGATTCCTCAAGTTCTTGGACGCGCTGCGAGATCTTCATACATGGTGCTCCTGTTGCTCTGTCTTGCGGTGGCTGGGGCTCCGAACACGCGAGCCCGTTGTTCACCGGGGTGCAGATTGTAGGGATGCGAGGCAGAATGTACAAGCTGGCGGGAGGCGGCGGCGAGGACCGCGCCCGTCCGGCCAACCGCGTGCTCCGGGTTCGCCGGTTGGACACTCGATCGCTTCGGCACCCGAAGATAAGAACAGCACTATCGTTTCGCTGTGACCGGTGTGGTTGAGCCGCCGGATCCGGCTGGATCCGGGCTCTCTGCGAGTCTTCGGGCCGTCGCCTCCCCCCAACGCGCGTAGCTCCAGAGGTATTGGATGGGTTCTGAAAGGATAATCCTCTCCAAGGCCGCGAGGTACTGCGTGGTGATGTACGCCACCGGATCCTCGGCCGAGGCCCAGTCGCTCGGCTGGATGACGCCAGAGACGACGATCTCAAACCGGAACTTCTGACCAACCCGCCGGATGCCCGCGACGGCCACAGCGGCGCGGTAATGATGCGCAAGCCATCCCACCGATCGCAAAGCCATGGTAGGCAGTCCCAGGAAAGTCGCGGGCAATCCTCGCCGCTCGGCATGGTGGTCGGCAAGAATGGCGACCGTCCGGCCTTCTTCCAGTCGTTGGGCAATGCGGTTGCTCGCCCGATCCAACGGGACGAGTTCACAGCCGCCGCGCTCTCGAATCCGCCGTCGATAGGCGTCGAAGCCGGCGTTGCGGTGCGGCCGATAGACCACCGTCGCGCGAACGCCGTTACAGCCAAGGAACAAGGGCAGGAGATCAAACGGGCCGTAGTAAGCGGTGACCAGAATCACCGGCTGCTTGTCCCGTCGGGCG
The DNA here is from genome assembly GCA_035384605.1 of Phycisphaerae bacterium. Lineage (NCBI taxonomy): Bacteria > Pseudomonadati > Planctomycetota > Phycisphaerae > Phycisphaerae bacterium. The sequence continues at coordinate 2,951 of DAOOIV010000061.1, read as the reverse complement.
TTCAGGAGCATATTGAGATAAGGCTCCGGAATGCGGCCGCCATAGTGGTGACAGGTATTGCGATGCAAAAGCCGATCAGCCAGCATGAGATCGGTCAGATTCCAGATGCGGTGCACGAAGGATGCTTCGGCTATGCGAGGGATGTCCTCGCTCGGGACCCGTTCTCCGAGAGCGGCCCGACACTGAGCCTCGCTGCGTGCTCGCACCGGCTGCAGCGACCGGTAGAGTATCCGGGCCAATCGCCCCGTGACACGGTAGGCAACTCTCGGGCCGACGAGTCCAAGAACAATGGCCAGCATCCGCCGGTAGGCGTTGCTGAGCGGGATCACCCAGCGCAGCAGCGGGGAATGCCTGCCTGCTCTTTGACTCATGTGCCTGGCGTGTTGCGTCGTTTCAGCAGCCCTGGGGCCTACTTAATATACTCATTCAAGATATTCTCGATCAGTTCCTGGCGGCCGGACTGGACCCTGGGTTCGCCGTTGGCCAGGACGTACTTTTCGAGCTTGTTGAAATCCATCTGCCGTTTCTCGATCTTGCGGCCCAGGGCTCCGTCCCAACCCTTGTATCGGGCGGTGACGAACTTCGACAAGGCCCTGTCTCTGATCAGTCCGGCGGCGATCTTGAGGCCGCGGGCAAAGGCGTCCATGCCGCCGATGTGTGCGTGGAAGAGATCTTCCGGGTCGATCGACTGGCGGCGGACATGGGCGTCGAAGTTGAGCCCGCCGGTCTTGAACCCGCCGTAACGCAGAAGCGTGTACATCGCCAGGGTGGTATCGTACAGGTCGGTCGGGAACTGGTCCGTGTCCCAGCCGAGGAGCAAATCGCCGCGGTTGGCGTCGATCGAGCCGAGAATGCCGTTGGCCGCGGCGAACTCAAGCTCGTGGTGGAACGTATGGCCGGCCAGCGTGGCGTGGTTGGCCTCGATGTTGAGCTTGAAGTGGTCGACCAGGTCGTACTTCTGGAGGAAGGCGTAACAGGATCCGGCATCGGAATCATACTGGTGCTTGGTCGGTTCCTTGGGCTTGGGCTCGATGTAAAACTGTCCGCGGAAGCCGATCTTCTTCTTGTAGTCGACGGCCATGTGCAGGAACTGAGCGAGGTGGTCAAGCTCTCGCTTCATGTCGGTATTGAGTAGGGTTTCGTAACCCTCGCGGCCGCCCCAAAAGACGTACCCGGCCCCGCCCAGTTCCTTGGTGACCTCCATGGCCTTCTTGACCTGGGCGGCGGCGTACGCGAACACGTGGGGCGAGGGATTGGTGGCTGCTCCGGCCAAGTATCGTCGGTTGGAGAACAGGTTGGCGGTGCCCCACAGGCATTTGACGCCCGTGTCCCGCTGGAGCTTCCTGGCCATCGCGACGATCCTGTCGAGATTGGCGTTGGTCTGGCTCAGGTTGCGGCCCTCGGGGGCGATATCGCGGTCGTGGAAGCACCAGAATCCGACGCCAAGCTTGGTGTAGAACTCAAACGCGGCCTGCAAAGTCATTTCGGCAACCTGCATCGGATCGCTGCTCTTGTTGTATTCGCGGATGAAGGTGGGTCCGCCAAACGTATCCGCGCCCGTGCCTTTGAACGTGTGCCAATAACAGACCGAGAAACGGAAATGCTCGGCCATGGTCTTACCGAACACTTTTTCATCGGGGTTGTAGTGCTTGAACGACAAGGGGTCTTTGGACTTTGGTCCCTTGTACACGATCTTTTTGATCTTGGGGAAGAATTCACGCATGGATCGCACGCCTCCTCTTAAAGACCGCTCTTGGATCGCGAGCCGCCGGCAAGCCTTCGCGCCGCCGTGCAGACGAATCCGATTATAGTCCCGCCGGGGACCCGTGCAACGAGCCTGAGAAGCACGAAGGGTGATCAGTGGTGAAAACCGTTTGAGCCTCTGCCCCAGCCCTTCCGGGCGGCATAGTCAAACAACATGAAAATCCGCTCGGGGTGGAGAGTAGGGAACGAGATGCCGGCCGCCTGCATCACTTCGCGCGTGTTGTCCATGATGAATTGCGGGTTGTGAACGACGCGGGGGGTAATCAGGTGGTATTGATCCCACAGCAATGATTCGGCCTGATTGCACTTGCCGAGGACTTCGTCGGGCGGCGCGAAGAACCCGCCGTGGAGGCCGAAGTAGTCCTCGTAGCAGCGCTTCATCATGTCGTTGGTTGGTGGCTCGGGGTTGGTCAGATGGTAAATACGACCATGGAACCGGGGACGCGTCACAACCTCGGCGATCACCCGCGACACGAAGTCGACCGGCACGATATTCTGCCGGTCATCGGGGCGTCCGGGAATGCGCAGGGGTATGTAAGTCCGCGTGCCGTTGTTCTTCGATGCGTAGCGTTCCTTCAGAGCGCCCACGAGGCGGGCGAACTGGTAGAAACCAGCAAACTGGGTCGTATGGCCCGTGGTCGAGTCCCCCACCAGGAAACTAGGCCGATACAGGGTCAGCGAATGCCCGATCCACGAAGACCACTCTTCAAGAACGGCCTCAGCCTGCCATTTGCTGCGTTCGTAATCCGTCTGGAACTCGGGGGGCGGGTCATGAAAACGTTCCGGGATAGCTCCCTGCAACCAGCCGCAGGTGTAGGCGGTGCTCACGGCGTGGATGCGAATGACGTTGTGCCGAATCGCCCATTCCGCCAGAGCTTCAGTTCCGCTGACATTTGTGTTGAAGGGCTCTCCGTCACCGTTGGCAAAGAGGCTGAGACTTGCGGCACAATTCAGGATGGCGTCGGTTCGTCCCCAATCGGGCTCGGGCAACGTGTCGGGCAGCGAACCGGGGACAAGGAGCAGAGATCCGTTGGATAAATACTGTTCGACAGGCAGTCCGATGGCCGCCAGCATGGTTTCGAGTCGAGCCTTCGCGTGGTCCAACGGTGGGCGAAGGACGGCAACGATTCTTACCCCTCTGGTCAGGAGGTCTCGCAGGATGTAGTGGCCAAGGAAGCCTGTCGCCC
>DAOOIV010000060.1 GCA_035384605.1 Phycisphaerae bacterium | reverse complement strand
TGAACGTGCTGACCGAAAGCGGCCTGCAGCAGCTCAAACTCAGCGAGATCGGCGCCGTCAAACTGAAAAACGAGAAGGTGAACGGCGAGCTGCGCAAAGCCCTGGATACGCTGGCGGCCAGTCACGATGCTGATAAGAAGGCGGTGACCATCCAGCTCGCCGGTGACGGCAAGCGGCGGGTGCGGGCGTCATACCTGCTGGAAGCCCCGATCTGGAAGACCAGTTACCGGCTGGTGCTCTCGCCCGGCAAGAAGCCGTTCCTGCAGGGCTGGGCCACGGTCGAAAACGCCACAGAGGAAGACTGGAAGGACGTGCGCCTCTCGCTGGTCTCGGGCCGGCCGATCTCGTTCACCATGGACCTGTACACGCCGCTGTACGTGCCCCGGCCGAGGGAAGAGCTGGAGCTATATGCGTCGCTCCGCCCGCCGACGCTTGAGGCTGGGATCGCGGTGGCCGACCAGCCCGCGAAGCCGGCTCCTGCTCCGGCGGCTGAGGCTCCGCAAGCAGGTAAGGAATCCCGTGGCCGGGCGAGGTCGGCAATGGCGCCGATGCGTCGTGTGCATGCCGTGGGCGGCATGGGCGGATACGGTATGGGAGGCATGATGGGAGGCATGGGGGCGCCGGCGGAGGTCGAACCAGAGATGGATCTGGCCGCGCAGGGTGTGGAATCGGTGGCGGAGGCCCAGTCCGCGGGCGAGCTGTTCGAGTACGCGATCAACACGCCGGTTTCAATCGCCCGGCAGCGGTCGGCGATGCTTCCGATCGTCAACCAGGAGATCGCGGCCGAGAAAGTGAGCATCTACAATCCCGCCACGCACCGCAAGCACCCGCTGAACGGCCTGATTGTGGACAACACGACCGGGCTCAACCTGATGCAAGGGCCGATCACGGTTTTCGATGAGAACGTCTATGCCGGCGACGCCAAGCTGCCGGATATCAAGCCGGCGGAAAAACGCATGGTCGTCTACGCTCTTGATCTCGGGGTCGAGGTGATCGCGGACCAGAAGGAGCGTCCCGACGAACTGCTGAGCGCTCGTATCGCCAAAGGCACACTGATTCTTCAACACAAGCTGGTGGATGTCTCGGAGTACACCATCCGCAACAAGGACAAGAAAGACCGGGACATCATTATCGAGCAGGACTACAACAACGAGTGGAGACTGGTGGAACCCAAGGAGCCATTCGAGCGGACGCACAATCTGCTTCGTTTCAGGACTCTCGTCCCCGCAGGCGAGACGGTCGTGCAGAAAGTGCAGCTCGAAGCGGTCACAGATGAAGAGATCCACCTGACCACGATTGACGAGGAGTTCGTTGGGATCTACCTGAAGAGCAAGGTGATCTCGGACGCCGTACGGCAAGCTATGGAAACAGTGATCAAGATCCAATCCGAACTGGAGGCCCTGGAGCGCGACCTCGACCAGCGCGAGGAAGACCTTGAGCGTTCCGTGGAAGAGCAGGCCCGCATCCGAGAAAACCTCAAGACCCTGCAAGCCAACAGCGATCCGTATCAGCGGCAGCTCAAGAAGTTCGACTTGGTGGAGACCCGCATCGAGCAGTTGCAGGGGCAGCTTGACGAGCTGCGCCGGCAGGTGCAGACAAAGGAACAGGAGCTGGAGGCCTACGTGTTGTCTCTGGATGTGAAGTGAGCCCGGCGGTCCGGCCGCCGGGTGGCGAGGCGATTTTTCGGAGAAACGGCCCGGTTTTGGGAACTCCGGGCGGCTTCGGGCGTCTAACCATTGAATTGAGTCTGAATACAGTGCTTCCGCAGCATCTGAAAGGAGCCATGTCATGATTCGACCGGGTTTGCCGTTGGCAGGGGTGCTTATTGTTGGTTTGGCGGTTCCGACGTCGTTGGCTGCCCAGGATACCGAGTTGAAGGTGTCGAGAATTGCCCTGTTCTCCAGCGGGGTGGGGTTCTTCGAACGGGAGGCCGAGATCGACGGTAACGCCGCCGCCGAGCTCAAGTTCCGAACCGACCAGATCAACGACATCCTCAAGTCGCTGGTCGTTCAGGACCTGGGCGGCGGCACGGTCAACGCCGTCGGCTACGCGTCTCGCGACCCGATCGAGAAAACCCTCAAGAGCTTTGCCGTCAACATCACCGGCAAGCCCACGATGGCCAACCTGCTCGATCAGCTTCGCGGCGAACCGGTCGAGATCACCGGGGCCCAGGCGATTCGCGGCATCATCGTCGGCGTCGAGAAGCAGAAGATCGCCATCGACAAAGAAATCATCGAAATCGACCTGCTCAACGTGTTGAGCGAACTCGGTTTGCAGCAGTTGCGGGTCTCGGATATCCGGGGAATTAAGCTGACCAACGAGAAACTGGAAGGCGAGCTGCGCAAGGCCTTGGAAACCCTGGCTGGCAGCCATGAAGCAGACAAGAAGGGCGTGACCATCCAGTTCGCCGGCCAGGGCAAGCGCCTTGTGCGGGCCTCGTATCTGCTCGAGGCCCCGATCTGGAAGACCAGCTATCGGCTGGTGCTCTCGCCAGACAAGAAGCCGTTCCTGCAGGGCTGGGCCACGGTCGAAAACGCCACCGAGGAAGATTGGAACGACGTCCGCCTCTCGCTGGTCTCGGGCCGGCCGATCTCCTTCACCATGGATCTCTACACCCCGCTGTACGTGCCCCGGCCGAAGGAGGAACTGGAACTCTATGCCTCGCTTCGCCCGCCGACCCTTGAGGCCGGTGTTCCGCTGGCACCAGGTGCTGCTCCAGCCCCGGCCCGACGGGCCATGGCAGCCAGCAAGGCACCAGAGGTCCGTGAGGAAACCGTAGCTCAGGCAGGAGCCGCCAGAGCAAGAACGGCCGGTGATGCGGCGGGCCATTATGCTGCCGGCGCACTCGTGGCGATGAGGGACGCGGATGCGGATGGCGTGCTCGATCTGGCCGACCACGGCGTGCAGTCGGTGGCCGAAGCACAGTCGGCCGGCGAACTGTTCAAATACGTGATCAATACTCCTGTCAGCATCGCCCGCCAGCGGTCGGCCATGCTGCCGATCGTCAACCAGGAGGTTTCGGCCCAGAAGGTGAGCATCTTCAACCCCGCGACCCACCCCAAGCACCCGCTCAACGGTTTCATCCTCGAAAACACGACCGACCTGAACCTCATGCAAGGCCCGATCACCGTTTTTGATGAGAACGTCTACGCCGGCGACGCGAAGCTTCCGGACCTCAAGCCTGCCGAGAAGCGGCTCCTTGCTTACGCCCTGGACCTGTCGGCCGAGGTCATCGTCGACCACAAGCCCCAGCCCGACAGCATCGTCAGTCTGCGGATCGCCAAAGGCGTCCTGTGGCACAAGCACAAGCACGTGGACACCCGCGAGTACACCATCCGCAATAAGGACAAGAAAGACCGCGAGGTGATCATCGAGCAGCCCTACACCGCCGACTGGACGCTGGTCGAGCCCAAGGAGCCCTTCGAGCGAACCCAGAACATCCTGCGGTTCAAGACGGGCGTTCCTGCAGGACAGACGGTCGTCCAGAAGGTCCAGCTTGAACGAGTCTCCGACCAGACGCTGGCCCTGATCGACAGCGATCAGGATGCGGTTCGATTCTTCCTCCGCAGCAAGGTGATCAGTCCGGCCGTCAAGCAGGCCCTCGAAAAGGTGATCGCTCTGCGCAGCGAGCTGTATGACCTGGTCCGCGCGCGCGAGCTGCAGGAGAGTGAGCTGAAGAAGGCGGTCGAAGAGCAGGCCCGCATCCGCGAGAATCTCAAGACGCTCCAGCAGGGTAGCGACCCGTACCAGCGGCAGCTCAAGAAGTTCGACGACGTCGAAACGCAGATCGAGAAGCTCAAAGGCCAGGTTTCCGAGCTGCGCCAGACTGAGGAGAGCAAGCGAAAGGAATTGGAGGCCTACATCCTGTCACTCGACGTGGAGTGAGCCCCAGCGTTGCAGCCCGCAACACCAGGAAGTCACAAACTACACCTCGCGGGCGTGGTTTGTGATTCGTTGCCTCCTTTCTCGCCGGTTTTGCCGCTGCCGCGACATCTTTGTCTCGTGCAGGGCCAGCAGCATCATGACAGAAGGTCGAAGTTCAAGTACGATCGCGCGACCCGAGAGGAGGCAAAGACGTTGGTGTTGTCGAGCGCGACGGCATACCGATTTCGTGGGACGGCTGGTCGAAGAACTGTCAGTCCCTGGGCGCCCGCGAATACCTGCCGGGAGTGTGCATGAGCTGGAAGACCGACAAGGACAGTCCGATACTCGTTTCGGAGGTTGGCGGGAGGCAAGTGTGCACCGTCCACGCCGCCGAGGTGCCGGCAGAGAGACGATCCGTTGTTGAGCTGAGCCGTCCGAACGAGAGTCTGACTTTCGTCAACAGCAAAGGGGGCGTCACGTCTTTTGCTTTGTCGTCGCTGTTCGATGAAGGTAGACATCTCTTTCTGTGCATTCGAATCGGATCCGGTCTTGGGGTCCAATGCGATTGTCTCATCTCCAGTAGCGGGGAGGATCCGACTGAAGGCTTCAGACAGGGCCTAGCAAAAGGGGTGCGGTTTCAGCCCTTCTATCTGCCGGAATCCAAGGGTAACCCCGATGAGCTGGTCGGCCGTGGCCTCTTCTCTCGCGGCTTTCACTTTCCCGGCACGATTACGCCCGTAAACGTCTCGCTGCTGTGCATATGCGACTACTGTCTCCGGAACTTCCGCCTCCAATCCTTCCACGCCGGTTTCAGCGACCTGACTTACCTGTACTGTTCGCAGGGGCCACATACCTTAGTCGCCAGCAGTTATCTCGATGATGCGCCGCCCGTACTTGGGGTGGCCGATGCGGCTTCTGTGAGTCGCTTTGAGAGCCGGCTTCCTCGATGCGAGAAATGCGGTGGGGAATTCCGTCATCGAAATCCGCTGCGCTGTCCGCATTGCGGCAAGCCGTACATCGATTTCCTTCGGCACCCCCAGGAAAGGCAGTTTGAGTATTACGGCAACCACCTCTATGGAGACACCCTGCAAGAATGGTCCGGTGACCGTACGCCGAGCTGATGTCGAAAAGCACTTCTCCACGGATGAACTGGGTTGGGACGCGGCGACGCGGGGCGCCCCATGGCGCGGCGGTGGAGGACGGAACTCTTCGCGTGGGGGTGGCCCGCAGCTCACGCAAATCACGCCGATCGGCCGGGTGCCCCACCTGCTTCTTGCAGTTGGGGGAGCGACGATCGGCACCGTGCAATATGTAGGCAAGCCGACGCGGCCGGTGGGTAGGGCAGTGCCGAGGTCGCCGTGGCGACCGAGATCTGCCATATTCTGCAGCCAGGACCGACAGATCTGCGCCACCTTGGGTGGCTCCGACCGTGCCCTACCGTCTTCACACACATTCTTCGCTGGGTGGGGGCTCGATGATGAATCGCCGTGCGGGCAGCCCCGCAGGTCAACGCTTGCGCCCGGGATGGTGTTGGGACATGCATCGCCGCAGTCGCCGACGCCATCGCCGTCGCTGTCGGGCGTGCAGATGGCGAACTGCCATTGGTACGCGGGCAGATCGATGCCCGTCGCGTCGGTGATATCGCCATCGAGCGTGGCGGTCACCGGCCCGGACAAGCCCGTCACCTCGAACACGTACGGCCCGTTGCCGCTGACGGACACCACCGTGCCGACGGAAAGACTCAGGTCGTCAGCCGAGACGTTGAGTACCGGATCGCTGAGAGACACGACAATCCGGCGAACGACCGCCTCGGTACTTCCGTCGGTCGGCCAGGTATTCCAGACAGTCGGTCAGAAGGCTGTCGCGGGGGGACTTGGTGGTCTGGTTATGCCGGACCTGGTAGTCATCGGCATTGATGGGAACTGCCAGCCGCACCGCGTGGCTCGACAGAGCATCGTAGCGAAGCTGGATAAGCCGTTTCGAGACAGGGCCGTAATCGCGTGCCCCGCCCCGCACATCGAGCGATGGTTTCTGGCGGATGCTCGTGCCTTTACGAGCGTTGTGGGCTCGTCCCCGAAGGTCCGCAAGGGCAAGTGTCAGCGGGATTACTACAAAGGTGTTCTGCTGCAGGCCGTCGTCGCCGGCGGGCATGTACCAACGCTGGGTGGGATCGAGTTCGCGCGATAGATCGTCGAGGCCACGGATTTGTACCACGCCGGCAAGACCGACAGGAGCCTGAAGGCGTTTCTCGACGAGATCGGTGCCTCTCTGGAAAGGCTATAGAACCTTATGGCCAGAGACCAGCGCGGTTTGGGCGCATGTTTCCGGATCGCAGAGCACTTGGGTTGCGGCCCGCAAAAAGGCGGTCCGCCTTAGGCCGTGAGCCCCGGCCTCGGTGCTCCCGTCTTCTCCAAAAGAGTCGTTACCCGCTTCCGCTTTGATTTCATCCCTGGTAACATTTGTTACTCAGATGTCAGACGGAAAATCGTCATTTGTCAATCGGTGACCAAGCCCGCAAATCTCAAATAAACCCGAAACATGCCGCAACCATGCGATGCTAACTTCGTACATAGCATATAGATAGCCCGCCGGGGTGGCAGAGAGGGCAAAAATGACGTTTTGCCGATTTTTCTCTTGGCTCGGGCTTCAAGAGAGGTTATAATGGGCCTCGACCGAAAAGCCCACCCCCGCCTACGAGGAGGGAGTAGCCGCCGCGGTGGGTAGCTTGAGGAGAGCTAGAGGCGGCACTCACCATCCCTTTTAGAGATGGCACGGCGTGCGTTGCGTCTGTCCAGGGTGGTGAATTGGAGATCAGCCGCACAGAGTTGCGGCGCGAATTGAGACAGGAGCGTCTCGAAGGAATGGATGACGTGGAACTGGGCCAAACATTGCAGCGAGTGGCGGACGCGAAATTCGTGCTGTACCGCCGCCGGCTTCATCCGGAGCTGTTTCGCATTCACGAAATCAAGCACTTGGAGCGGCCCGCTTACTCGGCGGAAATCTGGGTGATGGGGCTTTCCCATGCCGTCACCGTACAAGCCGACTCCCGGTGCATTACCGAGGCGACGACCGACGATCTGGAAGTCCTCCCCCAGAACGGACTTGTGACGTCGTTTCAATTCCGCGGCGAACGCGACCACGTCGAGGAGTTCGACGACGGCATGAAATACATTCTCTCGACCCAGGTCGAGCGTATGACACAAAATCTCTTCCACGCCTCGCACCGTGATCTGATGAGGTACGCCAGCACCCGAGGGTTGCTCGTCCGCTTCACAGAGTGGGCCCAGGGCGATGAACTTGTGCCGTTTACCTTCATCGATTATGAAGCTCGCGACCGCGAGCTTCACGTGCAGTCCTTCCATGTGTTCCCGGCGGACTACACGATTCTCAAGACGCAGTCGATCGTGGAAATCGGTCGCGTCCCGGTTCAGCGCAAGCCCGCAAGACCGGTCAACGGCCACGGCCGGCACAACTAAAGTAGACTCCCCGCATCGTTTTCAGGGCGGACGGGTCTCAAGACCCCTCCGCCCTCTTTTTGTTCGATGAGACTCGTCCACGCGCCTCGCTTATGGATTCGTGGGGAAAGGGATTCAGGTAGTGGTTGAAGCGGAGGCTGTTTCTTCCTTTGCGCCGCTGGGCGGTATTCGGTCCGCGTTTTCTCGACGCGTCTCGGCACCTTCCCGGATTGCCTGAACGGCCCGGATGGAGCGGGCGGCCGCTTCCGCCAGCCTGCTGCGGGCTTCGCCCGAAGCGCCGGCCCCCTCAAGGGCTTCGATGGTCATCCCAACCTGCTTCTGGACCTCGAAGAAAGCCTCCAACTGCGCGGGCAACTCCGTCGCCATCTTCTCGGCTCGGCGAAGGACCGCTTCCAACTGCGAAACCTGGTCCTCGGCTTCAGCCCGCTTGGCGGTCAGGTCCTGCATCCGGCTGGTGCAGCTCGCTTCCGCCAGTTCCGCATGCTGCTGGACCTGTGCCAGGTTGAAGGATAGATCGAAGGCCGCAGTACGGGCCTCGGCCGTGAGCGCCGTCATCCGGTCGATCTGTTCTCCGGCCCCCGCAACGGTCGACTTCAGCTCTGCGATTCTCTTGTCCAATGCCTGTGACTGTTCGCGGATGCGCTCCAGCATCGTGTGGGCGGCTTCACGTTGCCGGTCGGCCGCCTCGGTCGTCATCGTGTAGACCTCGTGCAGATTGTCACCCGCGGTCCGAGCCGCCTTGATCCAACGATCGAGCGACTGTGTCTGCTCCCGGATCTTCTTGGCCAGCGTTTCAGTGGTCGCCGCCTGCTCCGTCACTCCAGCTTGCACCCGGGCGTAGACCTCATCCAGACGGTCGGCCAACGTCCTGGCTTCCGTCGTCCTGGAATCAAACATCCGGGTATGCTCGGCGATCCTGACGGCCAGCGCGTTGGCCGTTTCCGACTGGCCGGCGGCAGTCTCGGCTAACTGTGCCTGAACTCGCTCAAGTTGTTCGCCGGCGGTTCGAGCATCACTGATCCGCCCGGCGAGCTCTTCCAGCAATCCTCCGACGCGGTTCATCATCCCGTTGACCGCTTGCGTCTGCTGAGCCGCCGCCTCCGCGACACGCCCCGCCACCGCTTCAAGCTGCTCGCCGGTGCTGCGGGCATTCTCGGTCCGATCGCTCAGGATTCGCATCTGTTCCTGCATTCGCTCCATCAAGGCGCTTGCCGCTTCGATTTCTCGCTTGCTGTCGGAAGAAGCCTTTGAATAAGTGTTCGTGAGATGCTCGGCGGCGTCCTTCGCGGTCGAAATGCACGACTCAAGCCGGGCCGTCTGGTCCATCAGTCGCTCTAAAGCGGCGTTCATGGTTTCTATCTGTCGGCCGGATGTTTCCAGAGCCCGCGACGAGGCCTCTTCGATCCGGGCCACAACGGCGTGGCCTTCGCTGACGCGGGCATCAAAAGCCCGCGTTTGCTCCTGCACGTGCGTCGATAGGGCGTTCATGGCATCGAGTTGCGCCGTCGCATCGGAGGACAGTCTCCCGTAAACGTGCTGGAGATGCTCGCTCACTTGTACGGCGTCCTTGATGGTCGACTGCAAGGCAGCCATCTGTTCCTTGCTCTGCTCGGACATCGCCTGCATCGCTTCCGTGTGACGGACCAGGACCTCGTTTGATCGGGCGGCGGTCTCCTCCAGTCTTTCTGATGCGCCTCGAGCCGCGTCGATGCGTGCGTCGAGTGCCTCCGCGCACTCGCGGGCACGTGCGGCCAGCGCGTCGGCGGACTCGAGGTGACGCTTGCCGGCGGTGTCGGCTCGCTCATAGGCCTCGTTCAGCACCGCTATGTTGCTCTGCATCTGGCCGATATAGGCTCCCAGCGCATCCTCCTGTGACTGAATACGGTGGGACAGGCCGTTGGCCGCTTGAAGTTGCTCGTCAATCGCCCGGCAGATCCGGCTGCAGTGCTCGTCCATGCGCGCTGCTACCGTCTCTGCTGACGCGATTCGCTCGTTCAGCCGCTGCTCCTGCTGTTCGATTCGCTCGATCATCGAATCCGAGGCCAGGAGCATCTCGTCGAGGCGGCCCGCAGCGATGGCCGAGTCGGCAACCCGCTTGTCGAAGGTCTGAATCTGCTCGTCGATGCGCCGACCCAGCGTTTCGGCCTGTTCCAGTTGCCGATCCGCGGCCGCCACGGCTCGATTGCAGGCATCATCCAAGGCTGAGGTGATTCCCTTGGCGCTTTCCACCCGAAGGTCGAAGGCTTCCGTCCGGTTCTGTATCCGTTGAGCCAGCTCGGAGCCGGCCTGCAACTGCTCATTGGTTGCGGCCGTAGCCTGTTCCTGCGCATGCAACAACCGCGCGGTCGCCGCATCGGCATCCGCCAGCCGATCACTGAACGTCTGAGTCTGCTCATCAATGCGGCGGGCAAGAGCCGTCGCCGACTCCATCTGTCCGCTGGTGAGCGCCAGCGCTCTTTCATACAGCGCTTCGAGATCCGCCACGACCTGCCGCATATTGCTGATTCGCACATCGAAGGTCTTGGTCTGCTCGTCGATTCGTTGCGAGAGGCCGTAGACCTTGTCGACAAGTCCGGCGGCCGTCTGGGTCGCCGCTTCAACGGCCAGGCGGGCTTGTTCGGCTCGCTCGGCCGCGCGGCTGACCTCGGTTTCTTTGGCTTCGGCAGACTGCGAGGTGCGAAGCAGCGAGCCGCGGACTCTCGTCGCCCGGTGCGTCCAGTCGACGACCTCATCGCGCAGCGTTTTCACCGCGACCGAGACGTCGCCCAGTTCCTCCTGCCGCCGGTCCGCCAGTGCAATCACTTCGGACAACTGCACACTCTTGGCATCGAAAGCGCTCAGCCTCTCGGGGTTGTAACTCGCCGCCAGATCCTGGTGCAAATCGCGAAGATAATTCGCGATGCTCTCGGCGCTGCACAGCTTGGCATCAGCAATCCGAACCTGCTGCTGAACCTGCTCGTACAGCTCGCGGCATTGTTTGACCGTTCGCTCCAGCAGCATGCGGGCTTGAACCCGTTCCTCGGTGATGGCACGGATGGCATCCCGCTGGGCGCCACCGGCCGGCTCACAATCCTGCGTCTGTCCGGTCGAGGGGGTCGAAGCAAGACCGGCGGACGACGTCTCACCGACGCCTGTCGTCATCTCCATAGGTTCATCTCCCGATGAGTCAAGGCTCGTTTCATGTTGCATGACATCACCTTTCCGACACATCCGGCAGGCGTAGTAACCGCGGATCGGTCGCATCGCAGAAAGGATTCTTGGTCAGACGGCAGAACTTCTTGTACATGCCTGTACGCCTCACCATCCCTGGGCAAGTTCTCCAAGACATAATCGGACATTGCCTTCTCGGACCTAAGCTACCGTGCCCACGAAAACGGTCCTCTGAGGCTTGGTCTTTCCGTTCCCTTGCAGATCCGCCGGTCGCCGGCGGAATCCTCGCATGCGTGTGAACGCTTGCTCTCAGGTTCCTTCCCTCCGGCTGTTCCGCAGAGTCCCATTTTCCCGGACGTTGGTCGGCCAGGCCTGTCAGACTCCTCAGGACACCGTCGGTCTTCCGTTGCGGTCGTAGACCAGCCTCGGGTAACACTTGCTTTCCTGCTATCAGCGATGAGAATGTCCTATAAACGGGAACGAATCCCTTGGTGACCGAGACGGGCATGTTTAACCAATTCCTAACATAATCCTTACGCGGGATTAGCCCAACGTTTGTAAAAGAGCTTCATCGATTGTGGCAAAAGGGGGCAAAACCAATCGGCCGCAAGGGCAACCGCAGTCCGCGTTCGGCTTCTGAGGGTAGATGTTGATGGCAGCGAGAAAAAAGAGCGTTCTGATCGTTGAGGATGAAGCCGATTTGGCGGAGTTGATCCGCCACAACCTCGAACACGAAGGATATACCTGCCGGATGGTATCCAACGGCGGTTCGGCGCTGGCCGAGGCGGTGGCGCATCCCCCGGATTTGATCCTCTTGGACCGCATGCTTCCAGGCATGTCCGGCGACGAGTTCATCACGCACCTCAAGAGGGACAACCGGGTAGCCTCGATTCCCGTCATCATGCTGACCGCCAAGGCGGAGGAGGCGGACCAGTTGGTTGGCCTGAGCCTCGGTGCCGATGACTACATCACCAAGCCGTTCTCGATGAAATTGTTGCTGGCCCGTGTCGCGGCAATGTTCCGCCGCGTGGAGATCGCTTCGACCGACCAGGAGGTCGTGACAAGGGGCCCTGTCTCGCTCGACAGCAGTCGCCATGAGGTCACGGTAGCGGGCTCGCAGGTCGCGTTGACTGCGACGGAATTCCGCCTGCTTCGCGCCCTGATGGCCGCCAACGGGCGGGTACTGACGCGTGCTCGTCTGATCGAGACCACCATGGGTGTCGGTGTCGCCGTGACGGATCGAACAATTGACGTTCACGTGGCTTCGCTTCGAAAGAAGCTGGGCAAGGCAGCCCGATGGCTTCAGACCATCCGCGGTGTCGGGTACGCTTTCCGCGAGAGTCCTTGAGATCCGGCCTCGAAAGGCATGGCTGATGAGACGCCCGCGCTCGCTCTTCTCGAAACTCTTTCTCGGCAACACTGTGTTGATCATTGCTGTTCTCGGGATCTGCGCATACCTGATTGTTCAACACGTCCAGAGAGCCTATGCCGAGCAGGTTGGCCGGGAGCTCCGGCTTCATGCTCACCTCGTCGAAGCTGCGGTTCATGCTCAACTCGATCCGCAGCGTGCCGAGGAGTTGGATCGGTTGGTCAAACAGTTCGGTGCCGCCGCCGACAACCAAGTCCGGATCACATTGATTCTGCCCGATGGTCAGGTGTTGGCAGACTCACAGGCCGAACCCAAGACGATGGAGTCCCACGCCACTCGCCCCGAAGTGGTAAGAGCCCTGAGCGCAGGCTGGGGCGAAGAGACTCATTACTCCAGAACGCTTGAGCAATTCCAGCGGTATGCTGCGCTTCGGGTCGGATCAGCCGAGGCTCCGTCGGGCGTGATTCGTGTCTCTATGCCTGTTCAGATGATCACGGCCAGGGCCAACGCCTTCCGTCGGATCATTTGGACCATTGTCCTGCTCGGAGCGATTGCGGCGATACTCTTTGCCCTTGGTTTGGCCCGCCTGTGGAGCTGGCCAATCCGGCGGATCACGGCAATTGCCCGCAGTCTTTCAAAGGGCGATCTTTCTGCCAGGGCCCGGGTCGCCGGCCCCGCAGAGCTGGCCATGCTCGCCGCATCCCTCAACGGCATGCGCGATCACATCGCCGATCAACTGGCGACCATCGATCGCCAGCGCCGAACGCTCGAATCACTGCTGGCCCAACTCCACGAAGGCGTCATTGTGGCAGGCAGCAACGGGCGCATCCTGCTGGTAAACCCGGCAGCGGTCCGAATGCTCGGCCTCAGCGGCGACCCGGTCGAGAAAGCAGGATCCTTGCTCGGACAAGCCGTTGAACAATACGTTTTGCAGCACGACCTGCAGGACATGCTGTTGTCGGAAAACAGGCGCCGCGCGGACAAACGGACCGACAAGCCGCCTGCTGAACCGGCGGTTCCGCGTGAGGTCCGGGTTCAGATCGAGGAGGAGAACGGCGAGCTTGTGCTGATGGCCCGCGCATCCGACATTGTCCTGCCGGTGCCTGCGTCCAGCGGCGGGCCGCTCGAACGGCCGGATGTCGGCCGGATGCTGGTCCTGTCCGACATTACCCAGATCAGCCGAATGGTCCGGATCAAGACTGATTTTGCGGCTAACGCCTCACACGAGCTGCGAACGCCCCTCTCCGCGATACGCGCCGCCGTCGAGACCCTGCTCAGTCTTGATTGGCAAAACGATCAGGATGCCGCCAAGCGGTTCCTGGACATGATCGACCGTCACAGCGCCCGCATGCAACAGATGGTATCCGACCTGCTGGACCTTTCCCGGATCGAGTCCTCCCCCGGACAATTCAAGCCCCAAACGCTCATCCTGTCGGCGGTGATCGAGGAACTCAGGGCCCGATTCGCCGAAAAACTTGCCGCCAGGAACCTGCAATGGTCGCTCAAGCTCGACCCCGAGCTGCGAACCATCGACGTCAGTCCTCACTTGCTGCGGGTGGTGCTCGACAACCTGGTGGACAACGCGATCAAATTCACCAACCCGGGCGGCCGCGTGCAGATCGCTTCTCAGAAAGTACTGAACGGAGCCGGCAAGATCGAGGCGGTCATCATCTCGGTCGAAGATACGGGTTGCGGAATCGCCGAGGAGGAACAGGAGCGGGTCTTCGAGCGATTCTACCAGGTCGAGAAAGCCCGCAGCGGCCCCGACCGCGGAACCGGCTTGGGGCTTTCCATCGTGCGCCATGCCGTGGCCGCCATGCATGGCCGCGTCACTCTGACCAGCAAACTCGGCCAAGGAACCTGTGTGACCGTCAGCATCCCTCTTCCACGGCAATAATCACGTCGTCGGCACACCCTGCCGAAATGTCACGCCGCTCGCCGGAGCTTTCAGTGCGCAAGACGAGCCCGGTCTGACCCCTCCGGCAAGACCGGGCTGACGTCTGGCACCGTCTGTCCGACGAGTGCCTCTTGCGCGGATTCTGACGTGAGATGGAAGTGATGTCATTCTCAATATGAAACCGGCCCGTGAGACCTGTGTGTGGAGCTGGTCAGAATCTCGCGAATTCGCACCGATTCGCGCTCGCCGCAGGCGCCGCTCTTGACCAGTTATCCGGTGGCGCGATTGGGTCCGGCGCGTTGACGGGTATTCGCCGCGCCTCCTGGATCGCCTCGCTCGTTGGTGATCCCCGCTCGTGCCTGATCCGGCAAGTCTTGTGGGATTTCGTGCTTTTTCTGATCAGTGGTGAAGGGATTGGGGCGACCGGCGGGGAATTGTTCATTTTTTCTCCGGGTGCTCATCTCGGCTTAGCGCACCATCTCGACAATACCCGCCGTGTTAGCACGGATTTCTGTTGTGCATTGTAAGGAGTCTCATAATGAAACAGGAATGGAACACACGGATCGGTAGCCTTGCAAGACCGGCTTTTACTCTCATCGAGTTGATGGTTGTGGTGGCCATCATTGCACTGCTCATGGCCATCCTTTTGCCGAGCCTGCAGCAGGCGCGTGCGGAGGTCAAAGCCGTGACCTGTGCCAGCAACCTGCATCACATCGGCCAGGCGGTCGCCATTTACCTTAATCGGGACAAGGTGTACCCGGTCGCCTATGCCTACGTTGATGATCGCGGCCGAGTGGACCTCAGTCCGCCCGTTCAGGAGTTCCTGCAGAGCAAGGGCCAGAAGCGGTACGTTCACTGGTCCTATTTCCTTTATAGCAATGGGCAGGTGTCGGACAGCGCCTTTCAATGCCCTGCCTTCGGCAAGGGCGGAATCCCTCGGACCAACCCCGGACCCGAGCAGGCGGACTGGGAGTCGGCACAGGTTGACGAGATGGGCCAGACTGGAGCCAATCCTCGCGTCGACTTTCAGGCTTCGCGAATGGCCTATACGGCCAATGCGGCGATCATGCCAAGAAACAAGATGACCCCGTCGATGTCCGGCGGCAGCCGCGTCAACAAGTTTGCGAATGACTCGGCCATCAAACACCCCGGACAGGTCATCATGGCAACCGAATTCAACAACCACTGGCCGGCGATCGCGGTCAATTCCGGCAGCGGCCTCCTCAGCAAGAGTCATCGACCGATCAATCCCTTCTACAGCTACAGCAGCGGCTGGGATGAGTACAACGCGAGTGACCCTCGCGGGGCCGGCCGTGCGGCCTTTACACTTGGAAATGGCGGACCGGACAACAACTATGGCCTCTATCCGCTTCAGCAGGTACTCACCACGGGCGGACTCATCGAAGAGTCCGAAATCAACGCCGTTGGGAGACATCATCCCGGCGGGGACAAGGAATTCGGAGGTACGGCCAACTTTCTCTACGTCGATTCCCACGTCGATCGCAAGACAATCATGGACACGATGAAGAAGTTTGAATGGGGCTCGCGTTACTACACACTGAGCGGGAACGCCCTGGTGGAGCGGCCCGGGCCCGGCGGCGCCGTGACGGCGTCGCTGAACTAAGGATATCCCAAAGCTGACCCTCGTCGTCTATTTGATGAAAGAAAGGAGAACGGAAAGATGTATCGGAAACGGTTCTTGGTATCCGCCCTTGCGGTCACGATCACAATCATCGCAGTGCGGGCTGCCACTGCACAGAGTTACCTTTACAACGGGGAGATCTCGATCGCCGGTGCTACGCTTTTTCGGGACTTTTTCAGGTTCCCGGCCAGCACCAACGACTATATCGACGCCGACGGCGACGGCATCGCGGGCAAGTTCAATAGCTGGCCTCCGGACCAGTTGGCTGTCACCTTTGTGCCCGGCAGCCCCTTGACAACCCACTGGATCGTCCAATATCGCGGCGTGGGTTCGGTGAACGGGCTGAGCGAGTTCCTGGCATCCCAAGGCTGCGGCACCGTCGCCACTCGAATTCCCGATCCTGGCTATTTTAACCGCTTCCTGTACGCCCAGGCGGGAACCTACAACTGGACCGGCCCATATGGCGATGTCAGCGGGACTCCCAGAACGCCTGATCAGATCGATCTGGCGGTTCTTGACGTGCCCACCGACTGGGCCGTCCTCACCGCCGGCGGCACCCCGAAATGGAATCTGAAACCCGGCATGCCTGGCTACGGACGCTGCCCCATCAAATCGAGCACCGACTGGGGATATGAGTTGGCCGACCTGACCGTGAGCTGTCCCGGCGGCTCCCAGGTCGTCTTCAACAAGAACGTCGGCAGCCCCGATGTCCTCACCATCTTTGACACGCCTATCGCCTGGGTGCCCATCGCCATCATCGCAAACCGGGGCACGGGCCTCCATCAACTCAAGGCCAGCGAAATGCAGTACCTGTACGTGACCGGCCGAATGCCCAACGGCGAGAACCTCGTCGCGGCTACTCGTGATGCCGGCTCCGGCACGCGCAACGGCGTCATGAACACCCTCGGCATCGACCCGAGCTGGGGGCGCGGTGACAATCTCGGAAGCGAAACGACGTCGTCATCCCGCTTCATCCTGGGCCCCAATCACCAGCCCACCAACTCCGCTTCGTCCAGCCGGTTGCAGGATGTCGCCAAGGACCGTCGGCTTGCGGTTGGCTATACCGGTCTGGCCGGCAGCACCGCGGCGGTGGCGCAGGCCAGAGGCGGGCGATTCGAGATTCTTGATATTATCTTTGATGATCGCGGCGGCATCAGTCCCGTGCGTCCCGGCATCGATACCGTCCTGGACAACGCGGACCCGAACACCGGTTATCAAGTCGGCGGCCCCGAAACCTTTGCCTCACTGGGCGATCCTTTCGAAACGAACCCGGCCGCTCCAAGTTACATGAGCGACCAGCATGCGGCCAAGTATCTCCGCAACATCGTGGAAAGCGTCGCCAACTTCGTTAGCGCTCCGGCGGATCCCGCCAACGACGGCATGCCCGGCGAATACCTGGCGACCAAGTTCTTCCTGAGCGCCGGTCTTGACGCCCTGCCCGATTACGCCAACTTTGACCCGGCTACCTTCGTGCTGCAGCCGACGCCGCCTTTCAACCAGACCCTGCAGGACTACATGCGGGCCAACATTGACCTGACCGGCGGGACCAGCCATGTGGATACGCCCCCGTTCGGCAGCATCAACAAAGCCGGCCTCACGCCGACGCGTACGGTCAACCCGCCGTTCGCGGATGGGATCACTCGTTACAGCGACGGCAGCAGCAACGGTAACTACTGCTATTGGGTCGGCGGTTGGGAGCAGATCGCAACCAACGTCAAATTGCCCGAAAGCTGCGACTTGTCCGGCGATTTCAACCAGGATAACGTCCGCAACGTCAATGATGCCGAACAGATGGTCGCGGCCTACTACAGCCCGCGAGCTTGGACCGTGTCCATGGGATTTCGCGGTGGTCAAGCCGGTGGTCCAAGCACTCCTTCGGGCATCGCGGCCGACACCATCATACCCGAGGTGATCGGTGACTATGACGGCGACGGCGATTTCGGCAAGGAAGACCTTCGGTACTTCGCCGACGGCCTGGCCATCGACCCGCTGACCGGACAGCTAAACCGCAAGAAGGGAGCGATCGCGGTCGACAACGCCATTCTGCACTACGCGCCCGCAAACGACGAAAACGGGCAGCCCGTGGCCGACCGGAACCACTGGTTCCCTTGGAAGGCAACCGCCAAGCGGGTGCTCATTCCGTCGGACACACCGTGTGGCGAGCCCACTCATGTCCTGCCGCCGGATGTCAACGATCCGGCTGACCCGTTCCTGGCGACCGGCGCGGTCTATGCCCCCGGTGACTTCCGCGGTGACGTGGCAGGCCGTTCCCCCGTGGCTGGTGCCCAGCCGCTCGGTTGGGACGGTCGGGTTGATGCCCATGACATCGATTACGTGTGCCAAAACATCGGTAATTGGGAAAACCTTGACCAGGCGGCGCTCATCGACCTCAGCGCCGACATGAATGGTGATCTGGTCATTGATATGAATGACCAACTTGAAATCGTCGCGGGCATCCTGAAAACCCGAATTGGCGATGTCAATCTGGACGGCAACGTTGACGCCGCCGATTTGGCCATCATCATCGCAAACCAGGGCCGGACGGGAGGCTGGGCGATGGGTGATATGAACTGCGACGGCGTGATCGATCAGAACGACCTTCCCCCGCGAGCGGATTTTGACGGCGATCGAGATGTCGATGCCGACGATTGGGCCGCGTTCGAGCTCTGCGCGTCAGGCCCTGGGGTCTTGCCGCTTGCCGAGTGTCAGCCCAAAGACTTCGACCTGGATGGCGATGTCGACCAGGCGGACTTCGCTCGCTTTCAACGGTGCTTCAGCGGAGAAAACGTCTCGGCCGGTCCGGACTGCATGGATTGATTCGTCCGCCCAGACCGCTTAGCGCCGCGTGCTGTTGCCGCAGCGGAGGCCTCGGCGAGGGGAAAGAAGTCGCCGAGGCCTCTTTTCATGCCGTTCCCGGCGCGGGTCGGCTTAACAATCTTAATGAGTTCTTAACGCGCGGCGAACCCCGTCTTAACGTCCTGTGTCCAGAATGAGAACGGTACAGACAACTTGCAGTTGAGAATTGTGAGAAGCCAGCATGATAGGAGAAAAGTCAATGAAGACGACGAGATCGCTTCTGGCAGGGGCATTCCTGGTCGCAACATCCATCCTTTCAACCGGCCCGGCCCAAGCCGACGACAAGGCCAAGGACACGAACAAGATCGTCATCGACGGCTCGACCACCGTCGGCCCGATCGCCAAGGCCTTTGCCGAGTACTACATGAGGCAGAACCCGGGCGTGAATATCACCGTCAGCGAGTCGGGCAGCGGTAACGGGGCCAAGTCGCTGGTCAACGGCACCTGCGATATAGCCTCCATGTCGCGGTTCATGAAGGATGAAGAGGTCAGGGCCGCGATCGAGAAAGGCGTCGTGCCCGTGTGCCACACGGTGGCCGTCGATGGGATTGCCGTCATCGTGCACCCGAGCAACCCCATTAAAGGACTCTCGCTCGCACAGGTTCGCGACATTTATACCGGTAAGGTCACCAACTGGAATCAGGTCGGCGGCCCCAACGCCAAGATCGTGGTCATCAGCCGCGACAGCAGCAGCGGCACCTATGAGAGCTTTGAGACCCTGGTGATGAACAAGGAGAAAATGGCCGGCTCGGTTGAATACGTCGGCAGCAGCGGCGCGATCCGCCAGCGGGTGCAGTCCACGCAAGGGGCCATCGGCTATGTCGGCATCGGTTTTACCGACAGGACGGTCAAGGCGCTCGAGATCGACAAGGTCATGCCGACCAAGGCCACGGTCGCTTCGGGCCGCTACCCGATCGCCCGGCCGTTGTTTCTGTTCACCAACGGCTACCCGGCCATGGGCAGCCACCTGTACAACTTCACCAACCTGTACCTGAGCAGGAAGGGGCAGGAAATGATTGAAGCCATCGGCTTTGTGCCTTTGACCGAATACTGATCCATCTGCACGGGATCGACGGCGGCTGGCGAGCGACTGGATCGCACCGATGGGCAAGCCGCCGGTGATGTCCGGCGAGAAGGACATGAGGGTCATGGAATCAGTCGGCGAAATCAGCGGACTGCGGACCATGCGCAGGCCCAGCCTGCTTATCAGCAGAAAGGCCGGTCTTGTCCGTTGGATTGCCGGTCGGCTGGGCCAGGGCCTGCTCTTGATCGTCACTTGCAGCTCGATCCTCATCGTCCTCTTCATTTTCTACTTCATCGCCCGGGACTCGATCCCCTTTTTTCGGGCTCAGGGCTGGTCGGGGGCCAGGGAGTTCTTCACGAGCACCGCGTGGTATCCCACGGGGACTCCGGCCCACTTCGGCGCGCTGGCCATCTTCTACGGCAGCGCCATGGTGACCCTCGGGGCGACGTTGGTGGCCGTACCGCTCGGAGTGGCAGCGGCCGTGTGCCTGAGTGACGTTCTACCCTTCTGGCTGCGGCAGTGGACCAAGCCGGTCATCGAACTGCTGGCCGCGATTCCGTCCGTGGCGTTCGGCTTCTTCGCTCTGGTCGTCTTCGCCACCCAGCTGCAAGACAACGGGGGAGTCATCCTTTCGACCGCCTGGTGGCTGATCGCCACACCGATACTGTCGTTGGCGGTGTTTGTCGCGACGGAGGTCATGACCGCGGGCATCCAGACCCCCTCCACTCGCCGCATCGCCAGGGGCATCGTTGGGGCATTACTCGTGTGCCTGGCGGGCGGTCTTCTCTGGTGGGTCTCCACTTCGCTGCGGGCACTGCACGTCGACAGCGGATGCAATGCCCTCAACGTCTCGATCATTCTCGGTATCATGGCCCTGCCGACCGTCGTGAGCGTGTCGGAAGATGCCCTGCAGGCCGTCGGCCGCGAACTTCGCGAGGGATCTTATGCCCTTGGAGCCACTCGGGCCGAGACGATGCTGCGCGTCGTCATACCCGCGGCCGGCAGCGGGATCTGCGCGGCCGTCATCCTCGGCATCATGCGGGCCGTCGGCGAAACCATGGTCGTCTGGATGGCCTCCGGTAACGCCTCCAGGATCCCTTCACCGCGGTATGACTTCCTCCAACCCATCCGTACCCTGACGGCCACCATTGCCGGCGAAATGGGTGAGACCGACCAGATGACCGGGGCGGCCCACTACAGCTCTTTGTTCCTCATGGGTTTCTGCCTGCTGGTCATTTCATTCCTGTTCAATCTGATCAGCGAGGCCGTCGTTCGACGCTCGGTCATGGGCAAGGGAGGCAAACGCTGATCGTGGCACTGACGTCGCGCAAACTGACCGATCGCCTGTTTACCTTCGTGGGCGTCAGCTCGATCCTGCTGCTGGCGGCCTTCCTGCTGGTGTTGCTAACGCCCATCACCCTCGGCGGGATCGGGGCGTTTGTCTTCCGCGGCACCGTCGAACACCGGCGTATGCAACTCGAACTGTTCGAGACCGGTAAAAAGGCCGACCTCGAAGCCGATATGGCCGCCGCCTTCGAGGCCCGCAGGCCCGTGTACGAAATGATCGCCGCATTCGAGAAGGAGATCGAGGCGCAGGGCTTCCTCGCCTCGCGCAAGTATGCCGAACCGCTCCAGGCGGTCAAAGACGAGCTGCGCCTGCTGCTCGGGCCGGCACCCGGCGAGCCCAAACCGGTGATGTACCGCGATCAATACGGTCAGACTCGCTGGGATCGGGCCCGCGTCGTGCTTCATCACCTGCTCTACGATAAGCAGTACGACTACTCCAATCCCGACGAAATGGGCAAACCCATCGACGTGCCGCGGGTCAACGAATTCAAAGGTACCGCGCTGGAACCGTTATTTGCCTATGTCGAGCAGAACCTCGACAAGATGCTCCTGCCGCGCGTGACCCTCTATTGGGGCTTTCTGACGCAGACATCCTATGACTCCCACTATTTTGGCGGCGTCTGGGCGGAACTCCTGGGGACCTTCTATCTGACAGTGGGAGCAATCCTGTTCGCCGTCCCGATGGGCGTGGTGTCGGCGATCTACCTCGTCGAGTACGCCCCTGCGACGAGCAAACTGGTTCAGTTGATCCGCACCTGTATCAGCACGCTGGCGGGCGTGCCGAGCATCGTCTTCGGCCTGTTCGGGTTGGCTTTCTTCATTAATACGGTCGGCGTCTCCCAATCCAAGAGTGTCCTGGCCGGTTCGCTCACCCTGTCCATTCTGATTCTGCCGCTGGTGATAAGGGCTTCCGAAGAGGCGATCCGCGCGGTGCCGCATACCTACAAAGAGGCCTCGCTGAGCCTGGGCGCAGGCAAGTGGCGCACCATCGTGAGGGTCATTCTGCCCTCCGCCTTGCCCGGCATCTTGACCGGCATCGTGATCAGCATGGGCCGGGCCGCGGGCGAGACGGCTCCCATCATCTACACGGCGGCCGTCAGCGTGGGTCTGCCTTTGTCACTCAGGGATACGCTCACCCAACCGACGCCGGCATTGCCCTGGAACATTTACAATTTGTGTACGGAACACCAGCGGGTCGACGAGATCCGGCATGTTCAGTATGGTATGGTCTTTACCCTTGTGATGCTCGTACTGCTCTTGAACTCGGTGGCGATCTACGCCCGGGCGAAGATATCCAAACGGCTTCGAGGATGAAACTGATGGCGGTAGCAATGATGGAATCGATGGTGACGGTGAGAGACCAACGTGGCGATCCGGCAAACAAAGGGCTTGCTCATGCCCCGGAAACCGCCCACGTGATTGCCGAGCGGTTTTCCGTTTTCTACGGCTGCAACGAGGCGGTCAAAAAGGTCACAATGGCCATCCCCGCCGGGAAGGTGACCGCCATCATCGGGCCGAGCGGCTGCGGCAAGAGCACGCTGCTGCGGGCCATCAACCGCATGAACGACCTGATTCCCGGCTGCCGGACGGCCGGCAGCCTGATCCTCGATGGTGAGGAAATCTACGGACCGCGAATCGATGTCACCGCCCTGCGCCGCCGCGTCGGCATGGTATTCCAGAAGCCCAATCCTTTTCCGAAGACCGTCTTCGACAATGTGGCCTTCGGGCCGCGCATCCACGGCATCCGAGGCCGGACGGACGTGGCGTCCATCGTCGAAGAAAGCCTCAGGCGGGCGGCCTTGTGGGACGAGGTCAAGGATCGCCTGCACGAAAACGCCTTGGGCCTCTCCGGCGGCCAGCAGCAGCGCTTGTGCATCGCCCGGGCACTGGCCGTTCAGCCCGAGCTGCTGCTGATGGACGAGCCCACTTCGGCACTCGATCCTCTCGCCACGGACCGGATCGAGGACCTGATCGGAGCACTTCGCGGCCAATACACCGTGATCATCGTCACCCACAACATGCAGCAGGCCGCTCGCGTGTCCGATATGACCGCTTTCATGTACGTGGGTGAACTCATCGAGTTCGACTCGACGTCCAAGCTGTTCACCAGCCCCAGTGAGCAGAAGACGCAGGACTACATCACCGGGCGATTTGGATGATCACATGGCGACGCATTTCATTAATCTGCTGGATGAACTGATGCGGCGGTCTTTGCGAATGGGCGCCGCCGTCGAAGACATGCTCCTCGAGGCCTGCGAGGCCGTGACCCATGCCGATCACAACCTTGCCCGTCGGATTATCGATCGCGACGCCGAGATTGATGCCGAAGAGGTGGCCATCGAAGCGGAGGCCGTTCGCCTGATGACCCTTTTCCAGCCGATGGGCGCCGACATGCGGCGGCTGTGCACCATCCTCAAGGTCAACAATGACCTGGAACGTATCGCCGATTGCGGCGTCAATATCGCCGAGCGGGCCGCCCACCTGGAACCCGAGGCGTTGGTCGAGGCCCGCAACAACCTGAAAGAAATCTATCCCGTCGTCCGCCGCATGTTGCACGGGGCCCTTCATGCTTACGCAACCCTCGATCGCCAAGCCGCCGAGAGGGTTGTGGCCGAGGATGAGGTCATCGACGCCTTCTACGGCGATTTCATCCGCCACCTGGTCATCGATGCCGCCAGGTCGCCCCAGGCCATGGCCGCCCACTTGGATATCCTTTCCATCGCCAAGAACCTCGAACGTACCGCCGACCATGCCGTCAACATCGCCGAGGACGTGATCTTCCTGGTCACCGGCCAGATCGTCCGGCACACCAATAAGAAGGTTTCAGGATGATTTTTGTCGCGGTTTCGGCCGTCAGGGACCCCAACCGGTACACCTTTCGCACAAGACGGCATTCTGCAGTTACCTGAGGCGGGCCGGCTTTTTGCGAGCAGCAGCTCAGGAGCACTGCGATTCGGAAACATGCGCGCAAAAGCGCACCAGTTACGACGCAAGAGGCTACGGGGCCACAGGCCTGTTCGACGGGGCAGATATCGGTGGTCAAGCTGTGCGGCGGCGAATCAGCATCAGACCGCCCAGGGTCAACAGGCTCATGGCGGCCGGCTCAGGAACCTGTGAATAAACCATGTTATCCAAACGATAGTTCTGCTGATGACTGCCCGGTCCTCCCACTAATCTGACCGAGGTGAAAGGAGTGTCAGAGATGAAGCCCCAAAATTCGCCACCGTAATTGTTGGAAATCGCTCCCACGTAAAGAGAAAAGTCGGCGATGTAGACCAGCAAGCTGTTTCCAGAGCCGCCGGGGCCGCCCAAGGCCCAGTCTCCGCCATAGGCGGCGATTTCGGGGCTGAAGCTCCAGATGGTCATAGGCTCATTCTGGCTTTGAGAAGCCAGAACATCCTGGTAGCATTCCTCCGCAGGGTTGATGTGCCCGGATTCCGTGGACACAAAACTGACTCCGTCGTTCAGTTGACTGTCGGCGAAATCCTCGCTCAGGAACTGGCCGCCCAAGGCGCTCTCCCATTGCGTCTTGTCCGTGTAGATTGTAACCGTCACCGCCCTGACCGCAGATGCCCAAGACATGCACATGGCCAACGCCCCGCCCAAAACCGCAAGTTTCTGCATGGTTCCTCCTCCCTTACGTACAGCACAAGCCGGGACCAACATCACCAAAACAACGCGCACTATCTTACCAATTCTCCCAAGGAACCACAATCGCAAATCTGCTTTTTGTCGCTGGGTGGCAGATCCGGTTAAGGAAGACACCCCACCAGAAAAGCGGCAGGGAGGTTTCGTATCCCATTACGGATAAAGAGTTACTGATCCAAGAAGACGCGGCAGCTCAGTCCATCCCGGCGACGGACAACGAAGCCGGATGGGTGGCCCCTGAATGATCAGCCGGCGTGAGATCGCTACTCGATCTGCCCCCGACGCTCACCGGATTCAATGATCGTGACGATGCAGTCCCGGGCGAGCATGGCATAGACGGCTTCGATGTCCTGCTTTCCCAGGCGAACACATCCCAGAGAAGCATCAGTGCCGATGCTTGCCTCATCGTTGGTGCCGTGGATGCCGTAGCCGCGCCGGCCGACGGCGTTCCCTTCGATTCCTTTCAGGGCAATCCAGTACCCGCCGAGCGGGTTGTCCGGATCGTGCGAGCCGTACCGCCTGCCGTTTCGCGGATCGACCCACGACGGGTGTCGCAGACGGGTAGTCACGACCCATTTGCCCGTCGGCGTCTTGTTGTCGGTGCCGAGGGCAACCCCGCACGTGCGCACGTACACATCCTGCAGGTACAAATGCATTTCATGGTCGCTCTTGACGACCGTGGCGCTGAAGGGGCCTCGAACGAGCTTGATTTGATGGCCGGGGCGAAGGACGCTTCCGGCCGAGAGCCGGTTGATGCTGCTGATCAGTTCCTCAGTCAAACCATGCTTGCGGGCAATCCTGGAGAGGGTGTCCCCTTTGACGATGCGATAACTGACGACCAGCGGATCGCCCGGCAGAATCTCAGGCGAGAAGATCGTCCTGTCGGCGATCAGGTTCAGAATCTCACGAACCCGGCGTTGTCGCTCGGACGGATAACCTTCCCGGAGAACGCGGTTCAGATGGTATCTCGCCCGCACCAGATCTCCCTGTTCCCACGCCAGCATGCCTTCCTGGCAGGCAGTGTCCAACGGGTCGGGCGGCGGAGGCTGGGCAGGTTGCGTGGCAATCGCCGGCGCGGATTGCACAACCGGCGGTGCCGGCGCTGCCCAGGGTCCTTCGACGGGAGCGGTGGCGGGGAACGAGGTGATCGACGGTGATGAGACCGGGACCTCGGGTGCCTGAAGCGGCCGCTCATCCTCCTTCTCAAATCCCGGCACCGAACAACCCGCAATAGCCAGCCACGCCGTCACCACAGAAAGGCCAGAACCGGCGACTACACGCCTTCGCTGAAGTCTTCGCACGTCAATCCTCCCTGTTGGCATGCGGTGTCATCGGTTCAGGGCCTACGCGGACAGGTAATCAAACACGCGGATCCTCGCCCAGCGGGCCTTGTGACGCTTAATATACTCCAGGTGCAACGGGTGGTCGGCGTAAACGTCGTGCCCGGCCTTGTCGTCGAAGAGGATGACCAGACCGAGATCGAAGTCGGTGACGCTGACTTCCCGACACATGGTTTCGTCGCGCCGGCCGGTCTCCAGCCGCCGGACGGTCGGAATCCTGGCCAGCAACTCCCGGCCACCGACGACCTGGGCGTCGATTTGGGATTGGGGGGTGCCGGGCTTGAGGGTAAAGAACACGCAGTGAACGTAGGCCATGGGCCCTTCTCCGATGGTCTGGCCGTCTCGGGCCGATCGGACGGCCGGGACTGTTCTTGACGGCAGGTTGTTATACAATCTGCCCGCACGAAACGCCAACGAAAGACCTCAGACACTTGCGACGGGCGGCTCGGATCTGAGGTGCCATGACCACGGCTTTGCATGACCGTGGTGTTGAGCAATCCCGAGACACGTGCCCGCGCAGGGCCGTGGGCACGGCGTCCGGCAGAGCGGTACCCGCGCTACGATGGAGTCCTATTATGAAACACGTGATCGCACTCGCACTTGCGCTGGCCTTGAACGCCGCAGCCAACCTGATGATGAAAATCGGCTCCGGTCGATTCAACGCTTCCGGCCTCAACACCGACCCCGGTCTGCGGTCGCTGGCCGCGGCCCTGACCGCCAACTGGGTGCTGGTCCTCGGCCTGCTGTGTTTTGCGATCAACGTGATGTTCTACACCTACGCGTTGCGGGCCGCTTTTTTGCCGGTGAGCATGGCCTATCCCATCATGGTCGGGGGCGGCTTTGCGATCATCGCCCTCGTCGCCTGGTGGTTCCTCGGCGAACGTATGTCAGTCGTCCAATGGACGGGCGTCGTGATGATCCTGCTGGGCGTCTTCCTGGTGGCTCGTGAGGTCCGGGTCGATAGTGGGGTATAGAAAGGACAACCGACGGATGCGATGGTTCAAAAAGACAATTCCCTGGCGCGGCGAGGTTGTGTTCCGCGGCTCCCTGCAACCGCGGGCCGCAGACTTTGAATATCTTGAGAAGCACCGGATCCGCATCCGACCGGGCAACGGAGACCCAGAATTCCTCTGGTCGTTGACGCTCGAGCATCCTGACTGGGGTACCGCCACATTGCAGTGTCCCCGCGAGACGCACCGGATTGACCCGGCGATTCTGGATCATGACTGGCTACTGTCGGAGACCGAGCGGCAGGAAGCCCGGCTGGGCGAATCAACCGTCCTGCTCGGTATGCCTTCGGCCAAGGGCCACATGTTGCGGGACCGAAAGCTGGCCCTGCGATTCATGCGGGCGATCATGGGAGACGACGGAGTGCTAGGCTTGGATTGTCTGGGCTGGAGAACGTGGACACGAACCGGTCTTGACGAGGAACTGGCTCACGACGCCGACCTGGACGTCGAAGCCATTCATTCGCTGCATTGGGTGAAGACTGAATCCGGCGAAGAGGCAGGTTGGCTGCATTCTCACGGACTCGCTGAAATCGGGGGCTTCGACTTTGACATACTCCGTCCTGCAAAGGAACTGGCCACGTCGGCCTGCGACGCCCTTCGGGCGATTGCCTTTGCGATTCTCGAAGAGCGAGTCTCGACGTCAACAACCCGCTTTTCGCTGGCGATGCCGGGCGGAGACGTCCAGTTCGTCGACGTCGACAGATTCAACGCCCTCGCCTCCGCCGCCGACCGCGCCTTGCGAACGGCCGATGATCCGGCTCATTCGCGAAAGCGGGCCGTGTTATGCGATCCGGCCGGGGGATTCTTCTCGCGATTCTCCAGGAAGGTCCGGCCTTCTTCATATCTGGCCGGTCCGATCGACGATCGCGCAGTGATCTGTTTTTCCGGCTCCGCCACCGATCTGATGGCGGAACGTGCCAGAAAGACCTATCCCGTCTTGCGCGCCTTGTTGGATGAGCTTGCCGAATTCGAGTTTCCCGTTGGCGCCAAGATCGGATATCCGACCGATCACCGAACCGGACCCGATGACCGCGAGCATCTTTGGTTCAGCATCCATCGATGTTTTGACGACAAGATCGACGCGACGCTCGAGAACTCGCCTTTGGATATCGCCGGGATGAACGCCGGCGATCGCGCCGAGCATCCCGTCGAGCTTCTGACCGACTGGATCATCATGACCCCGTTCGGTCAGATCAACCCGCGGAGCATGGTGGTCGTGCGCAAGATTCGCGAGCATCGCGAGGAGCTGCGGGCCATCATGGCCGAGTATCGAAGGCAATCATCCAAGGCCTGACCATTTGACCTCGTACACCCGGTAGTTCGTCGCCCTCATGCCGAGCTTCTCGTATGCGGCCATGGCCCGATGGTTGTCACGGTGCACATAGAGCCGGAGGCCGCAGATGCCGGGATCTTGCTGAGCGAGCGATTCGACATGGCGGTAGAGGCGGCGAAAGATCCCCCGGCCGCGGTAATCCGGATGTACATAGACGCTCTGGATCCACCAGAACACCCTCGCACGCCAATCGCTCCATTCGCGGGTGATCATGAGCTGACCGATGACCCGCCCGTCGCACTCGGCCACGAAATACCGACCCTGCTGCGGATGAGCGACGGCATGCGCCACCCCTCGTCGGGCCGTTTCGGGGTCCAGCCGCAGCCCTTCCGATTCAAGCGCCTGAGCGATGATGAACTCTGTGATCACCGGAACGTCGACGGCTCCCGCGGCTCGAATGATCAAGTTGTCATCCATGTGCGGCAATCATATGAGGAAGGCTTGTGCCGGTCTACGCTCCGCCGCGGGCTGCCATTCCCAAGGCGGGCCGCCTTTTTCCGGGCCGCAACCCAAGCGGACTGGGATCCGGAAACATGCGCGCAAGCCGCACCGTTTTCTGGCCGTAAGGTTTTATTCTCTAGTCGCCGCCCGTAGTTCGCGCGTGCAGGCTTCGATAGCCTGACGGCCACGGTGCCACGACCGGTAGCTGTGAACCGAGAGCCACCCCACGAGTGCCACAAAGAGGGTGCCGAAGCCTGCCAACAAGGATCGCACGACGCGCCGGTCCCCCGGCTCGCCCGGATCGATGCCGGTTCCCGAAAACTCGATGAACACCGGCTCGACGGCGGGGCCGGCCGGGGGCTCTTGCTCTTGGACATCCGCCAGCGAACGCAACGCCGCGGCGCGTTCATCCTGAAGCCTGCGCCACTCCGCCAGCTCCGCCTGCCGCTGATCCATGCGCCGCACAAGCGCTCGTACGTTCTCAACATGCCCGCGAATCTCCCGATCCAGATCCTCCGCCCGTTGCGTCAACTGCTCGCGGCGCTGCCTGATGGTTTGCTCGCGATCTTGCTTAAGATCGTCGAGCATTTTCGCTCGCAACGAGGCCTCGATCTCGGTTCGTCTGTCATTCACCTGGCGGCGCAAGCCCGCGACCTGCTGCACGATCGTTGCCAGATCGAGGTTCCCGGTCAACGTGGCCGAGCGGGCCAACCTGACAATCTCCTGCTGCGCATCGACGACCGGTTGGAGGTCCTTGGTCAGAGCCCGGCCAAGAACCAATCCCTTGGTAGGTTCGTCCGTGTCCTGGCTGATGGCGTCCAGTCGCTGTCGAAACTGGATCAGCACAGCCGATCCGGCGTCGATAAACTGGCGCGCGGCCCGATCCAGTTCCGTCTGACAGGTCAGCAGATCGGCCTCGCCCGCCAGGGCATCTCGCTGCGCAGCCCAGTCACTCGACATCGCTGTGGCGGCCTCGTTCCACGCGGCCAGGGCTTGCTTGAGGTCCGAGAGCGACTCCCGAATCCTTGCACCGTACTCCTCCTTCATCGCCCGATCGATGCGGGCCGTGCCGTCCGCGATTGCCCGTTCGAGTGTCCTGAACGTACCGTCGCTGCCGTCGGTGATGCGTTTCAGCGCCTGGCTCAACTCGGCCTCGCGCTGCTGCAGCGCCTGGATTTCCGAACTCAGTTTCCTGTCTTCTGTGACCGCCGCCTGGATCTGACGGGCGTCAATCCGGACGGATGCAGGATCGATCTCCGCTCCGGTCTCGGCATTCGACAACGAAGCCAGGGCCGCCTCAACCTCCCGACGTTGTGCTTCCGCCGCAGTCCATTGAGCCACCAGGCGAGCTCCTTCCTCTTGTTCTGCGAACGCAGGACGAGTCGCAATTTCCAGACGATGCTCGATCTCGGCGATCTGTTGCCGGATTCTCTCTCGCTGAGGTGTTGACGAGGGCCGCGAGGCGGGCGCCGAAGCCGGGCTCCGGTACAACGCGACCATATGCCGCGCCGTTTGGTTCATTCGGGCGGCAGCCTGATCCGGCTCCCGGGTTTGCAGCCGAAAGGTGAGCAACCCGCGCGGCACGTCCATCTCCTGAATCGGCAGACCGTCTGCCTTGGCAAGATCGGCACATGCCGACAGCGTGACGGCATCTCCAGGCCGGGTCTTGATGTGGCCGTTGACCGTGTAGAGCGGCTTGTATGTGGCATGCGACCACACACCGAGCCCCGCCGAAACCAGGACGGCGATGATTCCAAAAGCGACCAACGCCGCCGAAGACTCCGACCTGCCGGGCTTGTCAATGGTTGCCGCCTCGCGATCGGGCTGCGACGTCCCCGCGAAAAACGTCGTCGGTTGGGCGGGCACGGCGGATTCAGTCTCCATGGTGTTCTTCAGAACCGCGATTTGCTTTTCCAGCCCGGCCGCCCGTCGGCTTTGGATTTCTGCCTCCTCAACCGCCTCGGCAAGCCGCTTCCGAGTCTCGTCGCGATCCCGTCCAAGCCGCGAAGCCTGTTCTCGCAGTTCCTGATTCTTGGCGGCGAAAACTCTGAGTTGCTCTTCCCGGTCTTTGAGCAGTGCTTCCTGTTTCGCCAGCAGCTTGGCAGCCTGCTCCAGCTTGGCCTGCGCCTCCATCTCGCGACCATGTTGTGACGACCATGCCGCCTGTTCCTTCCGAAGCCGGGCCTGCTCGTCACGAAGTCTCGACTCGGCTTCAGCCAGCTTGCGCTCTCGCTCCGTCAGTTCCCGCTCGATCTGATCAAGCTTCCGGCGGACATCGCCAAGCAAGCCGTGTGCCGATGAGTCGTGGTCGGCGGGCCTTCCTTCAGACTGCGGATCGGGTCTTCTTGCCACGGCGGACCTGCCCTCGGGGTACTCGGGGGGCCATCATTCCCTTGCCATGTCGCGAACCAACCCAGTCTATCCTTGCCGGCAGGCCTCAACAAGCGAGTCCTCCGCAGATGCAGGCGAAGGGGGGCGTGACAGAAGCGGCGGCACTTCTGGCGGCTGACCCGGTTGTCGTGAACGCGAGCCGAAAGCAGAGCACTTCAGCGGTCTTTCCCGAAGGGCAAACAGGCCGGTCCTTTTACGACTGGTTCACGGTCGGCCAATTCCTCCTTCACGGTGTCACCCCATCGAAGCCTTTTCAGCAGGCTTGTCCTTGTCGAGTAAGCCCGTTGAAAAGGGCTGAGACCATAGAAAGGAAAAAGAACCGCGGGCGACCACCGACCGGCCGTATGAGGGCCGGCCTGTCAGCCCGCCTTTGGCGGGAAGACCCCCTGAAGATGTTGATCGCCCAACCTGGACCGGTCGGCATGCCCGCCCAGACTGTCACGCACCCGGTTGGCCACGGCGAGGAAGACGGGAATTGGACAAAAGCGGGTGGATGCGTATGCTATCGGCCTTTCGGCCGGGGTACTGTGTGCTGGTGTCCCCGATGCCGTCGGGCAAAGGACTATGATCATTGCGCTCAATCTCTTCGACATCATTCCCGGCAAGGAAGCCGTCTACGCCGAGTACCTTCGCCGCGTGCGTCCGATCCTGGAAAGGCACCATGCTCGCGTCCTGTTTTATGGTCGGACGCGGGCACGATTCATGGGTGCCTGCAATCAAGAATACTGCGGCGTCATCGCCTACGAAGATCCCACGGACCTGACCCGATTCTCACACGACCCGGAGTTCGCGGAAATCAAACCACTGCGCGACGCCTCAACTCACAACTATGTTCTGACGGTCGCCGAGGAGACCGGCATCGAGGATGCGGCCGAGATGCTCAGCAGATCTTGACGGGAAAAGGCATCACGGTGCAGGGACCCGGCGACTGCCGGTGGACCGGTTGGGCTTTCGGTCGGCGGGGGTTGCCAAAGGCCGGGTGCCGATCTATACTTCGTTAGATGACGAAGTATAAGCTCTGGCGGATACGGCCATGCAGGAGTATCTGGCGATCACAAAAGCCCTGGGTGACGAGACGCGAGTGCGGGCCCTGCTGGCCCTTCGGGGCGGCGAACTCTGCCTTTGCCACATCATCCAGTTGTTGCGGCTTGCTCCGGCGACGCTGTCCAAACACATGGATCTGCTGGTTCAAGCCGGGCTGGTCGAGCGGCGCAAGGACGGCCGATGGTGCTACTTCCGACTGATTGGTGCCAACGCGCAACCGGCGGCGCGGCGGGCGCTGAGATGGACCTTGGATGCTCTGGCGGATGATCCCGTCATTCGTCGAGATGCCGAGGCACTGAACAAGATCAGATGTGCCGATCCCAAGGAGCTGAGTGCATGCTACAGAAGCGGAAAGTACTGATTCTGTGCACGGGCAATTCCGCTCGATCTCAAATGGCCGAGGGATTCTGGCGTCACTTGGGCGGCGACCGTTGGGAGGTGTTCAGTGCGGGCGTTGATCCCAAGGGAGTCAATCCGGTCGCTGTTGCGGTCATGGCCGAGGCCGGCGTGGACATCAGCGCTCACCCATTAGCCCCCGTCTTGTCAAGCGCGAAAACTCCCTTGGCGAATCTTTCT